>DASXJB010000071.1:0-10002 GCA_036497645.1 Xanthobacteraceae bacterium | reverse complement strand
CCGCAGGCCGCTGCGGTGTTTCACACGCACATGCCCTTTGCCAGCGCGCTCACACGGCTGGAAGATCCGCGGATCAAGGAGATCGGCCAGACCGAGGTCGGCCTGATGGATGCGATCGCCTATGACGACCACTATAGCGGCCCGGCATTCGACCCTGCCGAAGGCGAGCGCCTGGCTAAGATCATCGGCAATAAGAGCGTTTTGTTCATGGCCAATCACGGCGTCACCACGCTGGGTGTCACTGTCGCCGAGGCTTACGACCGGCTCTATTACCTCGAGCGCGCCGCGCAGGTTCAGATCTATGCCATGTGGACCGGCCAGCCACTCAAAGAGCTGCCGGCCGCGGTGGTCGAGAAGACCAAGCGCGAAATCGGCGGCGCGAAATTCTACGACGGCCCTAGTCCGGCGCAGCGGCATTTCGATGCCTTGAAACGCGTCCTCGACCGAACGGAACCCGCCTACAAAACGTAAAGCTCGCGCGCACGCCCCGCGCAATGATGTTCAGGGTGCCAAAACCCTACAGCCGATCCGGATAGGGCATGATGAAGTTGTCGCGGTTCGGCATCTTCACTTGCGGCAGCGTTTTTGCATCCATCGCATCGCCATCCCCGATCAGCTTGTTGAGCGCAAGAAGATAGGCGGTGAGTGCATAGACCTCGTCGTCGCTGAGCGATCGCGGCATGTTGTACGGCATGGCCCGGCGTACATAATCAAAGATGGTGGTCGGGTAGGCGTAGTAATTGGCAATCGTTTTCACCGTATCGATGCCATTGGTCAGCGGCTGCCCGCCGATCAGCGCCGGGTAATAGGACGCGATGCCGCCTTTGGCGGCGTCGCCATGGCAGGCTGAGCACTTTTCCGCAAAAATTTTGGCGCCCTGCGCCGGCGTGCCGCTGCCTGGCGGCAGATTGGTGCCGTCCGGCAGAACCGCGATATCCCATTGCTTGATGTCGCTCTCGGTCAGCGGTTTGCCGAGGCCCGCATCCTGCGCACTAGCGGCGGCGGCGGCGAGAGCAAAGGCGAGAACGGACGCAGCGAGGATCCTACGCATAGACATGTTTGATCGCTCCTGTGCTGTCGACCGCCCAGCTCGTGATGCTGTTGTAGTGTTGATTGGGGAAAGTGAGCGGGGTCGTGACCGGTCTGCTCGCTTCGCCGCGCAATGCCACAAACTCGGCACGCAGCGGCTGCACGTTGCCGCCATCGTCGTAAGCACGGCTTTGCAGGATTGCGGGCTGGCCATCCCAACGCCACGGCATGACAAAGCGCGTAAACGCCTTGTCGTGAATCGGGCCTTGCAGCGCCGCTTCACCCCAGCTCTTGCCGCCGTCGGCCGAGACCATCACTTTGGCAATGCGCCCGGTGCCGGAATAGGCCAGACCCGAAATGGAGTACAGGCCGGGCTGTTTAAGGCTCACGCCGTAGGACGGCTGCGTAATGAAGCTCTTCACTTCCATAAGGAAGTGAAACCGCCATGTCTTTCCGCCCGGCAGTATTTGCGAATAGTTCTTGGTTTCGAAGTAGCTATAAGCCGGCTGATCGATAACTTTGATCCGGCGCAGGTACTTGACGTTCATGTTGCCCTGATAACCGGGCAGCAACAGGCGCATCGGATAGCCGTTGCCGGGCATCAGATGCTCGCCGTTCTGATAGATGGCGATCAGCGCGTCATCGTAGGCTTTCTTGACCGGCACGCTGCGATCCAGGAATTGCGCATCGGCACCCTCGGCCACCAGCCACTTTGCCGTCGGGTCGATGCCGGCTTCGTCGAGCAGCATCGATAGCGGCACGCCGGTCCATTCCGCGTTGGAGACCAGACCATGGAGCATTTGCACCGTGGTTTGCAGCGGCTCTCTGGCGAACATTGGCGCCGAGTTGCCGGCACATTCGACAAACGCCATGCGCGTCACCAGCGGATAGCGCGCCAACGATTCCAGCGTGAATTCCAGCGGCCGGCGCACCATGCCATGGATGACGAGCTTGTGCTCGGCCGGATCGATGTTCGGAATACCGCTATGATTGATCGAAAAGTGCAGGCCGTTCGGAGTGACGGTGCCGCCAAGCCGGTGATGCGGCGTGCGCGCATGCGAGGTGCGGAATTCGCCGTTGGGATTGCTCAGTGCCCGCGTGACGTCTTTCTCAAACGGGGATGGCGTTTGCACTGCCGGCACGGTCTCCCCGACCGCGAGACTCCAGGGCGCATCGGCGAGTGGTTCGGCGGCGGCACCAGTTACCGTTCCAGCCGCCGCCAAGCCGCCGGCGATGGTTATGCCGCCGCTGGCAAGCAGTGCGCGGCGATTGATGAGGCCGTTTCCGGCGACGAAATCGAGCACGGGCGCGCCGTGCCGGCGTCTCCCTTGGCTCATGCTTTCCTCCTCAATGGGTGGCGCGATACGCCGACCCTCCGCAATATCGTGCTGTAAGCGTCGAACCCAGTCCAGTCGAACCCAGTCCAGCGGTTGCCGATTACGGAAGGCGGTCGAGTTCCGAGCGATTGCCAAGGTTGCAGTGCAACCTCGACCGGCGCGACGGCATCGCTCGTATGCGTCCAATCCGACTTGTCGCTGATCCGGAACCGACGCACCATAGTCGAAATGTCTGCGAGCATTTGCGATGCGCCGGCATTACGCGTGCCGCCTACAAAAATAAATTTTGTCTTTAGGGAGCCTTGCGATGAAATCCTTGTCCATCCTGTTCATAACGACTGCGCTAGCTGCGGGTCTGTCCCTTGCCGCGGCCACTGCGCGCGCAGACGAGCGCGCCCCCGCGGCCCTGACCGGTCAAATCACGTCTGATGCCGAGGGCGCGATGGAAGGCGTCGTCGTCACCGCCCGCAAGGATGGATCGATCGTATCGATGAGCGTGACCACCGACTCCAAAGGCCGTTACGCTTTCCCGGAAAATCGGCTGGAGCCGGGTCACTACAATATCGCCGTTCGCGCGGTTGGCTACGATCTCAGCGCGCCGGCGAGCGCCAATGTTATCGCCGAGCGGACGAGCAATCTCGATCTCAAGCTCGACAAAACCCACGATCTCGCAAGCCAGCTCAGCAATGCCGAGTGGATGATGAGCATCCCCGGCACGGAAGAGCAAAAAGCCACGCTGCTCGACTGCATGGGCTGTCACACGCTGGAGCGCATCGTGCGCTCGACGCATGATGTGAACGAATGGACGCAGGTAATTAGCCGGATGAAGGGCTACGGCGCGGTGAGCCAGCCGATCAAGCCGCAGCCGATGCTCGATCCGGATCGCGCCGGCAGGCCGGAAGATTATCGCAAAATGGCCGAATATCTCGCGACCATCAATTTGAGCGCGACCGACCATTGGCAATATGTGCTCAAGACATTGCCACGCCCGACCGGCCGATCGACGCACGTGATCGTGACCGAATATGACGTGGTGCGACCGACCACGGAGCCTCACGACGTGGTGCTCGATAAGGACGGCAATGTCTGGTACTCGGATTTCGGCGAGCTCTTCATCTCCAAGTTTGATCCAAAGACGCTCAAACTCACCGAATATCCGACCAAGAAATTCAAGCCCGATGCTCCCGAAGGCAATCTCTCGCTCGAGTTCGACCGGAACGGGAAACTCTGGTTCGATACCATGTACCAGGGCGCGCTCGGCACGCTGGACCCGAAGACCGGCGAGACCAAATTCTATCCGCTGGCCGCGGAATGGAACGACAATCGCGTGCAATTAAACTTCGTCGGGTTGCGTCACGACGTCGACGGCAAGGTCTGGACCAAGAGCGTCGGCACCCAGGACATTTTCCGGCTCGATATTGCCAGCAACACCTGGGAAAAATTCCATCCGACGAGCGAACTGCCGGCGGGCCATCACTACAGCATGTATCAGGTGATATCCGACTCCAAAAATAATTTATGGATGGCCGAATTCCAGGAAGGCTACCTTGGCACCATCGATGCGAAGGCCCATGCGGTGAAGTGGTTCCCGGTGCCGACGCCGCATGCCCGCGCGCGGCGCATGGAGATCGACGATCAGGACCGCATCGTGGTGACAGAATATCGCGGCAACAAGGTCGCGGTGTTCGACACCAGGACGGAGAAGTTCGCCGAATATCCGCTGCCGCCCTACACGTTTCCCTATCGGGCGAATTTCGACAAGAACGGCGATATCTGGGCTTCCACAATGGCGACCGACCGCGTCGTCCGCATGGATCCAAAGACCGGAGAAACAGAGCAATACCTGATGCCGTCCGAAACCAATATGCGGACGCTATACGTGGATAATTCGACCACGCCGGTGTCATTCTGGGTCGGCTCGAATCACGCCCACGCCTTGGTCAAGGTCGAGCCGCTGGATTGAACGGCCGAGGCAACTTCATCTCCCTCTCCCGGTGGGGAGAGGGTTGGGGTGAGGGGGGGGTACCGAGTTAGAAATTCAAGTTCCGGTCCCCCTCACCCTCGCTCACTGCGTTCGCTCGACTCGCGCGGGGTTCGCTCGCGCGGTTGTCATTGCGAGGTGCAAAAGCGACGAAGCAATCCAGAGCGGCATCTCAGCCTGGACTGCTTCGCTTCGCTCGCAATGACGAAATACAATTAGTTCGCGCGATGCGCCCACGGCACCCACGGACGAGGCAATCCCATGAAGGACGTCGCCGTTGTCGCCTATTGCCGCACCGGCATCGCAAAGGCCGGCCGCGGCGCGCTCAACCAGACCCACGGCATTCCGATGGCCGCGCACGTGTTGCGCAACGTCGTCGCGCGCGCCGGCATCGATGCAGCTGAGGTGGAAGATGTCGTTCTCGGCTGCGGACTGCCGGAAGGCGCGACCGGCCACAACATCGCGCGCAACGCGGCGCTCGAAGCCGGCTTCGGCATTGCGGTGCCAGGCGTGACGATCAATCGCTATTGCGGGTCGGGCCTGACCGCGGCTTCGATCGCCGCCAATCGAATCGCCAGCGGCGAAGCCAGCATCGTGATCGCCGGTGGCGTCGAAAGCATCAGCTTGGTGCAATTCAATCTTAACCTGAACGGCTTTGTTTATGAGCCGCTGGAAAAGCGCATGCCGGCGGTGTGGTGGACGATGAACCAGACCGCCGATTTTGTCGCCAAGAAATACAACATCACGCGCGAAGCACTCGACACCTACGTCGTCGAAAGCCAGAAGCGGGTCGCCGCCGCGACCGCTGCCGGAAAGTTCGCCGCCGAGATCCTGCCGTTCAAGACCACGATGAAGGTGACCGACAAGGCAACCAAGCAGAGTCACATGCAAGAGGTCACGCTCGATCGCGACGAAGGACCACGCGCCGACACCACATTCGCCGGACTTGCTGCGCTCAAGCCGGTTTATCCGGGCGGCACGACGACCGCCGGCAATGCCTCGCAATTGTCGGATGGCGCCGCCGCCGTTGTCATGATGCAGGCTGATCTCGCCGCACGACGCGGCCTGCCGATTCTTGGCCTGTTTCGCGGCATGCATCTTGCCGCGGTCGCACCCGAAGAGATGAGCATCGCGATCACGCCGGCGATCCGCAAACTGATGAAATTTCACCAGCTCAACAACAGCGACGTCGATTTATGGGAATTGCACGAGGCCTATGCGGTGACGACGCTGTACAATCAAGCGCAGCTCGAAACGCCGTGGGAAACCACCAACGTCATTGGCGGCGCGATTGCGCTCGGCCACCCTTACGGCATGTCGGGCATCCGCTATCTCGGCCAGACGCTCATGGAGCTCGGCCGCCGCGACGCCCATCGCGCTGTTATCGGAGTGTGTACCGCCGGCGGCATGGCGACCGCCGCCTATCTTGAACGCTGAAGATTGCAAATTTCCCGCGCCGGCGCGGATAAGTTCCAGGCACATCTTTTTTGGAGAGACCCATCTTTGGAGGGAAGCATGGCGCATGCGAGGGCCACTATCGGCACTACCAATTACGCGGTCTCGATCACAGCCGGCCATCACCAACTGGGCGCCGACGAAGGTCCCGTACTCGGCGGCAAAGATACTGGACCCGCGCCATTCGAAATCCTCTGCTCGGCGCTCGGCGCCTGTACCGCGATCACGCTGCGCATGTACGCCGAACGCAAAGCTTGGCCGCTGCGCGGCTTGTCAGTCGATGTGCGTTTTTCAGGGACCGGCAAGGAGGGCGCGATCGCGCGGATGCTGGGTTTCGAGGGCGAGCTGAGCCAAGAGCAGCGCGCGCAGCTTGCGGACATTGCCGAGCGCACGCCGGTGACGCTGACGCTGAAGAATGGGGTCGCGATCACGACGACCGTCGCGTGACTGCGGTGTACGCTGCAATCGTCCTCGTGATGCGTCTCTTTCCCTCCCCCGCGCGGCGTGGGGAGGTCGGCGAATTTCACGTCAGCGAAATGCGCCGGGGTCGGGGCGAACTAAGACGGTCCCCCATCACTTCCTCGCAAGCCTAGACGGCGGTTCGACCGCCATCGACGGCGAGTTTCGCGCCCTGGATGAAACTGGCGCGGTCCGTCGCTAGAAAAACAATGGCTTCGGCGATTTCGTCAGCCGTCGCTGGACGCCCAGCGGGCGCCTGGGCGGCCAGTTGCTCGAGACCTTCGCCCAAAGAACCCGTGCCTTCGGTACGCGTCGGTCCAGGGCTCACCACATTGACGCGGACGCCGCTCGGGCCATATTCCGCCGCCCACGTCTTTGTCAGGAGATTGATCGCGGCCTTGCTTGAGCCATAGACGCTCGTGCCGGACATTCCGTAATCCGCGACCATAGTCGAGAGATTGACGATCGCCCCTTTGCCCCTCTTCGCCATCAAGGGGGCAAGTTCGGCGACGAGGAAATACGGCACCTTTATGTTGAGCGAATAGACTTTATCGAACAACTCCTCGCTCGTTTCATGGGTGGGGCCGAACGGATAAATGCCCGCATTGTTGATCAAGATATCGACGTGGCCGTCGCCAAGCTCGATCGCGCGTTTGGCAACGTCACGTGCGCTCGTAGCGTCGCGAAGGTCGGACGCAATAAAGTCCGCCTGCCCGCCGGCTGACCGTATTTCGGTAATCGCTCTTTCGCCCCGCTCCGCATTGCGACCTACGACCAATACATGAACGTCTAGCTGGGCCAGCTTGTTGGCCACTGCGCGACCTATGCCGCTCGTCCCTCCGGTAATAAGTGCGGTCGTCGTCATGTGGGAACTCCTTCTCATCTCACCTACATGCCAAAGAAACCGACGTGTCGAATCGGCTCAGTCGTAATCGCGAGAATTCGTGTTGAAACGTCCGACTATTGTTGGAACGCGCGTGCGTCTATTTCGCGCCCCTTAACGGCGCCGGCTGCTCCTCGAGCATGGCCACAATTGCCGCGCGCGTCGTCTCAACATCGAGGCCGTGCGCTTCGACGAGATCGCGGCAGTCGGCGAGGATCGCGTCGGCGTCCTGCATCATCTTCAGCCGCTTGAACTGATCGTCGCGATGCAGCCGCATGCTCAAGCCGACGATCTCGTACATATTCATGATGCGGAACGGCCAGTCACGCTCATGCGCGCACAATTCGCGATGATCGGAATGATAGACCGCGACCAGGGCATCGACGCCGGCGGCCGCCGCGGCTTCCAGTTCCTGCTCCTGCAATTGCCGGCGATAGGCGGGCAGCACGCGGATGCTGTTGGCCTGCAATCCGACCGCCGGCCGGTGCAGATCGACGATCTCGATTCCGGGAACGGCGTGCAAAATGTCCTGCGCCGCCTCGACGACGCCGTGAATCCCAGGGTGACGATGCAGCGCGATCCGCATCGGCACGCGCTCGCCAAGAAGCGGCCGCAAGCGGTCGAGATTCTTGCGGATGAACAGCGTGAATGGCGTCATTTCGAACGGCTTGCCGCCGCGGGTTTTCTCGATCGTCGGCAGCGTAGTCTCGGCGAACTGCACCTGGCACGACGGGCACCATGACAGCACCTGCCCACTCTTGCTGTGGGCGAGCTTGTCCAGCGTGCCTTCGGCGACGCGGCCGGATGTGGCGACATCGCCGGCGCGCATCTGCACAATGCCGCAGCAATGGCTCGGGCCGCCCATCACGTCATAAGTCACGCCCAGCGTATCCATGATATCGAGCGCCAGCAGCGCGATGTGCGGTGTCTTGAGCACATTGCAGCCGGTGTAGAAAACGAAATCCGGCGGCTCTTGCCTGCTCGCCGGCGCGTCGCCCTGACCCTTTGCGCCCTGCCCGAGCCGCGCCAACATCGCGTCATCGAGCTGGATGCGCGACAGCTGCGTAACCTCGCGCGCCACTTTGCGGAAACCGTCGACGCCGTTCCTGCGCGCCACCGCCGGCTCGGCCAAGCGTGCCATTTTCACCCGCGCCATGTGCAAGAGGAAGCGCGGATTGACGCCGTAATCGCAAGCCTTGATGCATTCGCCGGAGAGGATGCAGGCATTGGCCCATTTGCGCGCCGCGTCATCGCCGGTGCCAGTGCGCACGATGTCGATGACGCCGCCAATGACCGCAGCCGGATTTTTCAGCTCCTCGGGCGTTAGTCCGCCGGGCGCGGTGACCGGGCAGACCTCGACGCATTTGCCGCAGCGCGTGCAGGCATCCGCCATCGCTTGGGCGCGGGCATCCAATGCGGCTTCGAAGGTCTGCACCGCCGGATCGGCCGGGCCTTGCGAGGTGGTTTCCGAGCTGGGCTGCATCATGTTTGCACCGCGGGGCGAGTGAATCCCCGCTCATCAACGCGTTTGCCGCTAACGTAACGCCGCGCCGTCCCGGATTGAAGCCCCTGCGGCGCCGTTGTAAGACCGTTTGTTTCCTGCCAATGCCCTAACAGCCGCGGGCATATCTCTGGAAATCGCAGGCCGGCACGTCGTTATGAGCGAAGCAAGTGGTGAATTCTGATGGGTCAATTTGCGATCGGACAGGCCGTCCCGCGCTTCGAAGATCCGCGGCTGGTCAAAGGCCACGGCCGCTATGTCGCCGACATGGTGTTTCCCGGAATGGCCTTCGGCTATGTGCTGCGCTCGCCGCATGCCCATGCGCGCATTCGCACGATCGATACGTCGAAAGCCAAGGCCGCGCCCGGCGTTCTCGCGGTGCTCACCGGCGCGGACTATAAGGCGGCCGGGTTCGGCGATCTGCCGGTGCCCGGCGGCCTAAAGCGCCGTGACGGCGCGCCCGGTTATCGGCCGCGCTACCCGGCTCTGGTCGAGGACCGGGTGCGGATGATTGGCGACTATGTCGCCTTCGTCGTTGCGGAAGATTACTACCAGGCGATCGACGCCGTCGAATTGATCGAAGTCGATTACGAGCCGCTGCCGGCGATCGCTTCGACCGGCGACGCGATGAAAGCCGGCGCGCCGCTCGTCTGGGACGATTGCCCCGACAATATCGGCTTCGTCCAGGTCGAGGGTAACAAAGAGGCAACCGACGCCGCATTTGCGCGCGCCGCGCATGTGATCAAACACCGCTTCGTCATCAACCGCGTCACCGCCGCGACCATGGAGCCGCGCGGCTGCATCGGCGCGTTCGAGCCGATCGAGGGCCGTTACACGATCTACACGACCTTGCAGCGGACCAATGTGTTTCAGACCGAACTGTCGCAATATGTTCTGAAAGTCCCGGACAGCAAGATTCGCGTTGTCTGCGGCGATATCGGCGGCAGCTTCGGCATGAAGTCGGCCGTCTACAACGAAGTGGCACTGGTGCTGTGCGCGGCCAAGCTCACCGGCCGTCCGGTGAAATGGGTGGCGACGCGCTCGGAGTCGTTTCTGTGCGATGCGCAGGGGCGCGACAACGTCACCGAAGCGGAGCTTGCGCTCGACAAGGACGGTAACTTCCTTGGCTTCCGCGCCAGAGTCACCGCGGCGATCGGCGCCTATATGCAGACCGGCATGCCGGCATTCACCGGCAATCTCGGCACGCTCGCCGGCGTCTATCGCACGCCGGCCTCGCACATCGAGGCTACCGCGGTATTCACGCATACCCAGCCGGTACGACCCTATCGCGGCAATGGCCGTCCGGAATCGGGCTACGTGATCGAGCGCATGGTCGATCTCGCCGCCGACGAGCTCG
>DASXJB010000070.1:0-7778 GCA_036497645.1 Xanthobacteraceae bacterium | reverse complement strand
ATCGGTTTTGCGCGATGTGACCGCGAGCACAAAAAGGCTGAGTTCACACAGCAAAGCCGCCGGCCCACGAAACCAGCGGCTTTGCCTTGTCCCCCATACGTGCCGTTTTCTTGGACAGCAATCGTTGGGTTGTCGAACGGGGGTGAAGTACTCGTGATGCGCGTTCTTCACCTTCGTCCCCACCCTTCCGCTCAAGAAAAAGGGGGACGCCCAGTCCGACCAAGGAAGAATAGCGCCCGCGAAATGGTTTTTTTGCGGCCTCGTTCCGCGTATCGCGCTTTCCCTTGTGGAAAAAGGAAGGCCCCAACACCCCTTCCAATGTGTCGAGGCCAAGGTGGCGCGCTTTTGTTTTCTGCCGATGCCGTGGGGGACGGGGACGGCGAAGGCACGTGCGCTGACTACACCACCGGCCGATGCCCATAACGTGACGCAGAGTAGGAAAATCTGTGGTTCTCCCCGTTTCAAACTTTTCCGCATGACCGCGCCGTAGAAAGCGGAAACAAAAACCGCTGTTTCTTGCTAATGGAACGTCCCGGCGCAGTCCGACGTTTTATTTTCTGTCTTCAGCGATTTGGCCCATGACGTGAAACCTCTTGGAGTTACAGCTTTCCTGCTCGGCGCCACTGTGGCGGCGACGGCGGCGATGATCCCATTGCCGCGCTCTCGTCCGGTTGATATTCCAGGGGATCAGTCGTCAAGCCTCCGCACCGAAGCGGTCGTGTCGCCGTGCCGGTCACGGCTCGCCGAAGTTGCCGCTTTTAGACCTTTGCCATCAATTACAGGCCCTGGGGACTGCACGGCAACGGATGTGGTGGAACTGGATGCTGTGCTCCTGCCAGACAACCATCGCGTCATCTTTTCCCCCACGGCGACGCTGCGCTGTTCCATGGCGGAGGCGGTGACGCATTGGGTACGCAACGATGTGGTGCCGATCATCGCCACCCTCGGCAAGTCGCTGCGCGGCGTGCAGACTCTAGATTCGTTCGACTGCCGCCGGCGTAACGGCATCGCGGATGCGAAGATTAGCGAGCATGGCCACGCCAACGCACTCGACGTGAGCGCGTTACTACTTGCCAACGGTTCTGCCATTGAGCTGACTGATGCCAGCATCGCCAAGTCGCTGCGCGAGAAGTTACGGCAAAGTGCTTGTGCTCGTTTCTCGACCGTGCTCGGTAACGGCGCCGATACCTATCATGATAGTCACGTCCATCTCGATCTGATTGAGCGGAGTAACAATTACAGGATTTGTCAATGGGATGTGCTTGATGTCACTGAGACCGCTGCGCTCGCCGCCAAGAAGGCTGCGACGGCGGCTGCGTCCATCCCCTCGGTCGTTCCGTTGCCGCGCCCACGCCCGGTGGTCAAGACAGTTTTATCAGACCGTCCGCGTTACCGCATTGTACACTTACGCGAGGGAGCGCGAGGCCCTCTTTTCGGTCTGTTTGCCCCGTTAGTGAACAGCATGCATTAGCGTAGTACCGATGGCCGTCGGCCTACTCACGCTAGTGAAGGTCGAGCCTTTTAGAACGGCCCGCGCCGGTTGCCAGCGCTTTGGTCTAAGGCGGCTCGTAAGAAAATAAGGCCGCTCAAATCATGGCTGCCTTAGTTTGGGGAGAGGAAACGATCCTCCTCCCGTAAAGGATCGCTCCCATCTTTAGCTAAACCAATTGACGCCGTGGGAAATTGATTTCGCTCAAAAATCGTGCGGCGCTATCTCTTCATTACAACAGACATTTACTCGAAGGCCTGAGAGTCGAGTTCATCGACGAGAACGGCGGCGGCGCGGGCTAGGAAAGGCAGCAGCAAAGCACTGTATCCTAGCGTAACCGGCGCGTCTGATGCTGAGAGGGTTGCGCCAAATTTTTGTCACCGTGTTCGCGGCCAAACGGTCGGATTGACCTCGTGCGCGTGCTTTGCAGCAGCAAGAATCTTCGGTTCGGCAAAGCGCGGCCCAATGATCTGAAGTCCGATCGGAAGCCCGGCGGTGGTCTGCCCACACGGTACCGAGGCGGCCGGAAGACTGCTCAGCGTCACTAAAAAAGTCGGCGCAATCCAATCGATGTAGCTGGTCATCTTTCGGCCGGCGATCGTGTCTGGATAATTTTGTTCGACGGGAAATGGCGGCACTGGTGTTGTCGGTGTGAGGAATAAATCGAGCCGCTCGAACAGTGTGCGCCAACGATGCCACAGCTCCCCACGCTTGCGCTCGGCGCGCGCAATGTCGCCGGTCGTGAGCTTTGAGCCGGCCTCGATATTGCCCTTTAGATTTGGCCCAAATTTTTCGAGTTCGCCCAACGATTCAAAAAATCGCGCGACCATGGTCAAGCCGCGCAACACCAGATAGGCCTCGAGTCCATCGGCCACCGAGAATTCCATTTCTTCGACGGTTGCGCCGTAATCGACCAAGCGCATGGCGACGGTTCGGCACGCCGTACTGATTTCCGGATCGATCCCCAACCCTGCGATATTCGGCGCATAGCCGATCCGTAATTTTTTCAGGTCGCGGCTTTGTGCCACCGCCGTCGCTACACTTTTCCATGGCGGGGTGACCGAAATAGGCGTGAGGCCGTCATCGTCACCCATCATCGCTTCGAGCAGTAAAGCCGCATCCTCGGCTTTGCGCGCCATCGGTCCGTGCACGGTGCCCACATCCCATGGCAGCGGGGTGGGATATCGAGGCACCAGTCCGGCGGTGGGCCGCAAGCCGACGACTCCACAAAACGCCGCCGGAACGCGCAGCGAGCCGCCAAAATCGGTGCCTTCGGCGAGCGGCAACATGCCCGACGCCAGCGCCGCGGCGCCGCCTCCGCTCGAACCGCCCACGCTCAAGGCAAGATCCCAGGGATTACGAGTGGCGCCGAACACCTGATTGACGGTATTGGCGCCGGCGCCGAATTCCGGCGTGTTGGTCTTACCCACCACGATGGCGCCGGCCTGCTTGATCCGTTTCACGACCGCGGCATCTTCGCTCGGGATGTGATTGGCATAGAGCGGCGAACCGAAGGTGGTGCGAATGCCAGCCGTTGGCGTGAGATCTTTGATGCCGATCGGCACGCCGTGGAGCAAGCCGATCTCGTTGCCGGCCATCACGGCTTGTTCAGCGCCCTGCGCCGCGGCGATCGCCGATTCGTCCGCCAGCGTGCAGATCGCATTGATCTTCGGGTTGAGCCGCTCAATTGTTTCAAGGCAGCTTCGCAACACTTCGACCGGGCTGATGGCTTTGCTGCGAATGAGGCGCGCGAGCTCAGTTGCGGGTCGCCAGTTCAGTTCATCGGCAAGGCTCATCGGATCGTTCCCTCAACCGCTATAGGCTTATGAGGCATTGTCGTGGCTTCGACGCCTAATTTCCTCAATCACAACACTGTTGTCCTTTTCGCTTTCGCCGTGGCGGACACACGCTTCAAGCACGGCGGCATGGATCTCAAGAAGCGGCAGCTCCTGTCCGAGCTTGCGCGCCTGGTCCATCATCAGATGCGCGTCTTTGAGCGTCTGGCGTACGCGGCCTTCCGGTGCAAAATCGCCGACGACCATTTTCGGCCCTTTGGTGTCCATCACCTGCGAAGCGGCTGCTGACGCGCGCGCCACTTCCAAAAATGCCGCAGCGTCGAGACCAAGCCGTGAAGCAAAGACCAGGCCCTCGGCAAGCGCGAGGCGGTTGAGGCCGAGAATGAGATTGATGGCGAGCTTGGCGCGGCCGCCGTCACCGACCTTGCCGATGTGAAAGCGCTTCGGAAACAGCGCGTCGAGCACGGGTGCGGCGATTTGCGCGGTCGCTGCTTCGCCGCCGATGAGTCCAACGCCGTCGCCGTGGCGCACCTGCGCGCTGGTGCCGGACACCGGCACTTCCAGAAAGCGAATGTCGCGCGCGACCCGGGTGCCGAGCGCGGCAATGCGGTCCGGATCGCAGGTGCTGGTGCAGATCACCAGTTTGCCAGCCGCGGCCGGCAATAGGGCGCGTTCGATCACATCCTCGACTTGGTCAGTCGAGAACACCGCGAGCACGATCGGATCACATTGGCGCGCGATCTCGGCGAGTGATCCGGCGCGCCCGCCGATCTGCACCAGCCGGTCGTTACGCGCCGCATCAGTGTCGAATCCGATGACGCCGAATCCGGCGGCAATCAGGCGCCGCGCATAGACTTCTCCCATCAAACCGACGCCGAGCAATCCGACGGGTGTTTCGGGGGGCATGACTTTTCCTTACTGGGGCTCTGCGACTGGCTCGAACGATCGTTCGCTCGGATCAAACCGCTGACAAAGAAGCGGCGCGTCTATTGGACCACGCTAAGGCAGGGGCGCGACCTTAAGTTCGCGCGCAACGGCATCGAGACTGTCGCGCAACGCTTTCGGCATCGGAATGCCATGCGCGCGGCGGTCGAGCCGCTTGGCGTTGCTTTGCTCGCCGGGGAGCCAGATGCGGTCGACGCCGGGCAGCCGCTGCGACTGACGAATGTCGCGAATGAGGCCGTCCACCGCTTTTTTGAACTCAGCCGGTGACACAAAGGCCTCGATGGACAGCGCCATGATCGCCTGGCCGGTGTTGGCTGCCTTGCCGGTCTCTTTGACAAAGTCGATAACCTCGCGTCCCACCGCCGCGCGGTTGAGCGCGCCGGCGAGAAGCGCGATGATCAAGCTCAAGCCATAGCCTTTATAATCGCCGATCGGGAGCAGATGGCCTTCATCGGCGCGCTTGGCATCGGTCAGCGGCTTGCCCTGGCGGTCGATCATCCAGCCGACCGGCATCGGCTCACCGCGCTGCGCTTTCAGCCGCACCTTGCCGTAAGCCGCGACGGTCGGCGCCATATCGAGCACAATCGGCGGCTCCTCGAGCGCCGGGACCGCGACCGCCATCGGATTGGTGCCGAGCAGACTTTCGCTGCCGCCCCATGGCGGCAGATGATTGTTACTGCCGACCGCGAAATAGAGACCGACCATGTCATGTTCGAGCGGCATCGTGACATAAAGCGCTGCGGGCCCGGCATGATTGCTCATGCGCGCGCCAACCCAGCCAACGCCGGTCGTCTTCGCTTTCTCGATCGCCAGTACGGCGGCGCGGCGCATTACCAAATGGCCCATGCCATTGTCGCCATCGATCAACGCCACTGACGCGCGATCGCTGATGAGCCGGATATTTGGTTCGGCAGTGATGCCGCCGGCGCGCAGCCGGCGCACGTAAAGCGGCAGCCGGATTACGCCATGGGTGTCGCTGCCGCGCAAATCGGCTTCCACCATTAAAGCCGCGACCGCCCGCGCGTCGGGTTGCGGCAAGCCGGCGGCGACAAACGCGCGCGCCACAAATTCGGCGAGCTGTGCTGCCGGGACCCGGGCTTCATCGGCCGTCATTTCCCTGGTTCTTGTGCTCTGATCCATTTTTAATCCATGCCAAAGCCATGATGCGGCAGGTGACTGGTGCTGCCCTGCATCAGATCATAAGATCAATCGAAGCAATGAGGTAAGCCATTGTGGTCACATTGACTGCCGAAAAAATCGCGACCCTTGATGCCTGTTTCGGGACATACCCGCATACCCGCGCGCTCAAGGACGGCGCAATCACCTCCGATCGCGTCGCTTTGCGTTTCAATGAGGTCGAGCCGATCAATAAAGCCTTCCTCATGATGGTGCGGCAGGAAAAGTTCGACGTCAGCGAAATGGCGATCGCGACGTATTTGCAGGCCAAGGCCTATGGCAAGGCGCTGACGCTGTTGCCGGCGACGATGATGGGACGTTTTCAGCACGGCACCATGTTCTACAATTCGGAGCGCGGGACCGTGACCCCGGAGAGCTTGGCGGGCCGCCGCGTCGGCGTGCGCGCCTTCTCGCAGACGACCGGCGTGTGGCTGCGCGGTATTCTCTGGAAGGATTACGGGCTTGATCTTAACAAGGTGAAATGGGTGACCTTCGAGGACGCCCATGTTCCCGAATACCGCGACCCGCCGGGCGTCGAGCGCGCCGCTCCCGGCAAGGACATGACCAAAATGCTGATCGAGGGCGAACTCGACGCCGCTATCTTCGGCGGCAACATTCCAACCGATCCGCGGCTCACGAGCGTCATCGCGGAACCGGAGGCGGCGGCGAAAGAGTGGTACAACAAGCGCGCGACCGTGCCGGTCAATCACATGGTCGTGGTCAAGACTGCGCTCGCCAAATCCGATCCCGGCGCGGTGCGGGAGATCTTCCGCATGCTGGCGGCGAGCAAAAAAGCCGCAGGCCTGCCGAAGCCCGGCGCCATCGACACGATTCCATTCGGCTTCGAGGCTGTGCGGCCGGCGCTCGAATTGATGTCGAGCTACGCGCTGGAAATGAAAATCATTCCGCGCCGCTTCAGCGTCGAGGAGTTGTTCGACGACACCACACGGGCCCTCTAGCCGGGGTCGGCACCTAAGCGGGTTCGGCTAGGGGATATTTTTCTGATTTGAATCAGAGCGTTACCGAATCTATCGTTTGACAATAAAGATATTATCTTTAGTATCTTGGGCCGACGGAGCTTTTTGCCAACGGAGCTTTTGGCCCATGGCGCTCGAGCCAAACACGAACGGGACAGCCCGCATCATGCTGGCGGGCCGCTCGTCGTCGCTCTCCGCGCAAGTCGTTGCCGAGGTGCGCGATGCGCTGTTCGCCAAGCGGCTGCGGCCCGGCGATTTTCTCGGCACCGAAAAAGATCTGGCGGCGCGATTTAATGCCAGCCGTATCGTCGCGCGCGACGCGCTGCGCACGCTTGAAGCCCTCGGCATCGTCGAAATCCGGATGGGCAAAGGCGGCGGCGCGCGCATTGCGCACGGCAATCCGCGCCTGTTTGCCGAAGCGCTTGCGGTGCAACTCGATCTCACCGGCGTGAGCGTTGCCGAAATCATGGACGCGCAACGCGCCATCGAGACGCTCGGCGCCGAGCTTGCGGCGGAAAACGCCACCTCGTCCGACATCGAAAAACTCCGCCGATTATTGCGCGAGGCCGAAGCGGCAATCGGCGATCTCGACGAATTCACGCGCCTGTCGCGGGACTTCCATCGCACCGTCGCCGAGGCCTCGCACAACCGCGTCATTCTGGTGCAGCTTGTTTCGCTTGAACATGTGTCCTGGCCGCGCCGCAATGTTACCGCGACACCCAAGCTGGCGCGGCACATCCTGGAAATTCACACCAAGCTGGCCGACCTGATCGAGCTTCGCGATCCGAGCGGCGCGCGAGCCTTGATGGACGATCACGTCAAGATGATTCGGGCGCGGCGCGTCGCCGAGCGCGGCCAAATACGCCGCAACGGTCATCTCAACGCCTGCTGAAGAAAGGGAGAGAGAAGGCAATGGCAAACTTCATCATCGAACCGCATTTCCGCCTTCAGGAATGGGTGGCGGAAGAAAAAGGCTACTTCCGCGACGAGGGGCTCGATTATGAATTCCGCGAACTGGTGCGCGCGACCGGCGGCAAGATCCACGACAAGGGCGATAAAGTCGGTGCGTTTCAGTTGTTCGAAGAGGGACGCAAATCGAACGTCAGTTGCGCCTGCCATTGGACGGTGAACGTCGCCGCGTCCAAGGGCATCGGCCGCATGTACACCGATGTCTATTCGGTGTCGCCGGCCGGTATCTTCGTGCCGCACGATTCGAAGATAGAATCGCCGACCGAACTTGCTGGCGTGCCGATTTCGGTCGGTTACCAATCGGGCAGCCATTATGCCACGGTGCAGGCGCTCGAACCGTATCTCAAGCCTGACTAGATCAAACTCAACTTTGCCGACGGTATGTTGTTCAAGCGCATGGAACAGTTGATCGAAGGCAAGGCGCCG
>DASXJB010000069.1:0-7578 GCA_036497645.1 Xanthobacteraceae bacterium | reverse complement strand
CTCCTGCGCGATGCGAGTGAGTGCGGCGTTGATAACGACCGAGTCCTCGCCGTGTTGATGACGAAATGCAGAGATCAGCACCGCAGGATCGTCTCCGGTAGCGTCAAGCAATGACGATTTCGGACGCGGCAGCGGGGGGTTATCGATTGGCGCAGTGTCGGTTTGCACCGAGGCCTTTTGCTCGCCCGCGTACGCGGATGAGATGATTGTTATCAACACGAAGGCTACATTGATCGATCGCATTTCTTGCCGCCCCAAAACCCTTCACGCTCGTATTTATTGTATAATCTCTAGCCAATGAAACCTGAGCAGCCACGGTGGCGTTGGCCCAGAGCGGGGCAATTTTTGCTTCATTCGGGAGTGCTGCTCATGATATCGCTCTCGCCTGTTACCGGGCAGGACATTCGTGGGATGGAAGTTTGCACGGCCGAGAAGCAGTTGGAGCGTCGCACAGCGTGCTTGCAGGCGAATATCGAATTTCTTCAGCAGGCGCTGATCAAATTGGACCGCGAAACTAGGGATAGGATCGCCACCGCTGATCGCGATCTTTCGGATGCCCGACGTGAGATCGCCGCGCTTAAATCGACGATCGAGAAACAAAGTAGAGAGCTCACGCAAATGAACCCGCCTCGCGTAAACGCCCAATGTTTTCTTCGCGATGGTGCGTTTCTTGCTGCTGGCTAGCCCAGCCGCAGTTGCAGTGACCTGGGCTTCAGCGAGCGCTGCAACCCCGATTTTCCCACAGGGCCCCGCCATTCTGGAGGCTCTCATGAGCCGGCTGCTGATCGTAGGCATATTGATTATTTTGATGGGCCCACTGTACGCGGAGGGTCAACAGCCGAACACGGCCAAGCTGAAGGCGGATACACAAAAGGTTGTCCGCATCATCAGTGGCGATAAGGCTAAGACCCAGACCTACGTCAAATCGCCGATCTCGGTGAGCAGATTGATCGGGAGAAAGATAGGAAGAAAGCTGAGGCGCTGTTCCAAAAGATGAATGAATTGGAGAAGCAACTCGGTCCCGAATATCTCGCGCTTATCGAGGCCACTAAGGACGTGGATCCAAATTCCAAGGACGGTCAGGATATCGTGTCGATGTTCGATGAGCTCGATGAGTCCTGTCCGTATTAACAGCTATCGATGAATTTGCGGCAACTCTCGATCCTGGCGGCGAGCTCATCTATTTCCGCCTCCAGCCGTACAATCTCGTCGCGAAGGTCGGTGTCGTTCATGGTGCATCGCTTTGACGTCCAGCCTACACTCCGCCCATATCGACAGCGACGGAGCCAACCCATGATCAGCCGACGCGCTGCCTGCAGTTGCGGGCAGCTTCAGCTTTCAATTGAGGGCGAACCATCGCGCATCTCCATGTGCCACTGCCTGGAGTGCCAGCGCCGAACCGGCGCCGTGATCAGCAACCAGGCGCGCTTCCGCCGGGAGCAGGTCACCTTCGCCGGCAAGGCTACGGCGTGGATTCGGACAGCCGAAAGCGGCAACGCGCTGACCTTTCATTTCTGTCCGACATGCGGCTCCACTGTCTACTGGGAGGGCGAAGGCTTTCCTGGATACGTCGCCGTTGCCATCGGCAGCTTCGCCGATCCGGATTTCCCCGCGCCGACGATCGGGGTGTGGGAGGAGTCACGCCACCCCTGGGTCTGCCTGCCGCCCGACACGCCACCCAAGCGCATGGCGAAGCAGGGGTGACAAAACACACCAGCCGTTGGCAGATGTCCGCTTTGGGTCACAAGCGGACATTTTGACCCTCAATCTTCAGGTCGGCTTTGCCCCCGAAAGCGGACATTGCCGGGCAATGTGGCGGCTGAAATCGGCTTCGACTAAACAAACACCGAACCGATTGGGCAAGAACTGGGTCGGCCGTTCACGCGCCTTCGTTCGGGTCACGGTAGAGCTTGCCGACGATTCCGGTTGATCCGGGCTTCGCCTTACCGAGATGATATCGGCCGTCGCGGTCGCGGCTGAGGCGGCCGGCCTGACGTAGTTCGTCGAGTGCGCAGGCTATTTCGCGGCCGTCTTGGCTGCCGACGGCCTCGATAATATCCGCATAGAACAACGGCGACGCCGCGAGCGCCTGCTCGACGTTCTGATAACGTGCGGGTCCTTTGAATGTCTTGGCGGCGCATCGCATCAGCGGGATCTGTCCGTCGCGGCCGAACGGTTTTGTGCAATCGAAACCGGATTTGGCGCCGGTACGGCGGCCATTGAGCGAGGGATCCATGGTCATTCCTAACATCCCTTGCAGGACAACGAGGTCCTGGTCGGCTTGAAAGCGTGTGCCGAGCGCCCACTCCACCTGCCGGTCGTCGTGGATATCGATGTCCTCGTCGAACACGTAGATATGCTTAAGCCGCGTGATACTGCCGAACAGCGCGGCGATTGCTGCGCGCGCCTCGCCGAGCGCGTGTTGTCTGATTGAGACGCGCAGCGTATTGGCGCCGCCGGAAACTTCGCGCAAATAGACGGCGCGCGGCTCCCGCACGCAGGTTTTGAGAATTCGTATTGCTTCCGCTTCCGTGCGTATCGCCGTGATAACGGCGCTGTCAGTTTGATCGAGCACGAAAGCGGAGCCGTGCAGCAGCGTGTGGTACAGCACATCAGATCGCATGGTGATCGCGGTGCAGTGAAATACCGGATCCATGTGAATCGCGCCGTAATAGCCCATATACTCGCCGTATGGGCCCTCCGGCTCGACGTAGCCGCGCTCATCGAGATAGCCCTCCAGCGTCAACTCGGCGTCGGCCGGCACCATAATGTCATTGGTGAGGCTTTTGACGATTGGCGCCGGCTCGGCGCGGAATCTCGCAACGAGGCCAAGCTCATCACCACCTTGCCGCGTCGTGGCGGCAAAGAAATCGAGTGGATGGGCCCCGACTGTGAATGTCACCGGCAGTTTTTGGCCGCGCTCGACGCAAGCCGTGTAGATACGCTTGAGGTCGGACGGAGCGGTGACATTAGTGCCGGCTTCGTAGCGGTTTCGCAGACTAAGCCTTCGGCAGCCGACATTCCTCCCTCCAGTCGCGGGATCGATCGTATAATCGATCGCGGAACTCAGGTAACAGCTGCCGTCGAATGCGTGCTGTGGGTGGAACGGCAACTTGGTCAGATCGACGTCCTTCCCGGCGATCTGAATCGCTTGCACGGGGGCGTCAGCAGACGGCACCTCGACCAGAGGCTGGGGATTCGCCAGCCGTTTGAAATACTCTTCGTAGAGCTTGTCCTCAGTGGTCTCAAACGCAGCAGCGATGCGCTTGCGGTTGCCTGCCGTCTTGGCCACAAGTTGGACCCGCTCCGGCCCGGCTTTCTTGAACAGCACCGCCTTGGAGGTACCTTCGATGATGGGGCTAAGGTCTGTGAGCGGCACTGGTTCATCGTGAACGTCCACATCGCCGAGTTCGATCAGGCGGTCGACAAAATTGCGCAAGCGGTATTTGTCAAAATTCAGCTTGGCAGTTGCGTCGAGCATCGTGGCCTCTTTACATCCTAAACGGCGGGATCTGCCGCTTGTTGCGCGTTTCGTTGGATGAATTGACCGGGATATCTTTTCTAGCGGTATGGATTGCCCGCCAGATTTTTTCCGGAGTCAATGGCATGTCGATCTGGCTGACAGCGAATTCGGCGAGCGCGTCGACCACCGCGTTGGCGACGGCGCCGAGCGCGCCGGTCGTGCCGCCTTCGCCAGCGCCGCGCACGCCCAGCCGATTTGTCGGTGTCGGCACCTCGCTGATAGCGGTCGTGAACGACGGCAAGAGATCGGCGCGAGGCATGGCGTAATCCACGAGCGAGCTGGACAATAGCTGTCCCTGCGCATCGTAGGCGCACAGCTCCCACAGCGCTTGGCCGATTCCTTGCGCAGCGCCCCCATGGGTTTGTCCGTCGACGATTAGCGGGTTGATTGCGCGGCCGACATCGTCGACCGCCGCATAGCGAACCAGTTCGAGGGCGCCGGTCTCACGATCGATTTCGACTTCGCAGACATGCGCGCCGTAGGGAAAACCAAGCTGCAGGACGGTTTCGTCGCAACTTGCCTCAAGCGCTCCGCGCAAGTCTTCCGACACGCCTTTGCCATTTGCTGCCGCTGCGGCTACATCAAAAATTCCGACCGAACGATCAGTGCCTTTAACAGTGTAGCGGCCGTCGGCGAATACGATGTCATCTTCGGCGGTTTCGAGCATGTGGGTCGCGATTCTCCTGCCCTTCTCGATAATGGCGTCAGCGGCTTTGCCCATGACAATGCCGGCGAGCCGCATCGATCGAGCGGAGTGCGAGCCGCCTCCCTCCTTGACGATGTCGGTGTCGTTTTCGAACACAGATACGTCGTCAAACGGCACACCGAGCCACTCCGCCACGCACTGCGCGAACGTCGTCTCGTGGCCTTGTCCGCTAGAAAGCGTGCCGACCACAACATCAACCCTACCGTGAGGCTGCACCGTAATGTCGGCGCGTTCGCGCGGATAGCCGAGGGTAGTTTCGAGATAGCAGCAAAGTCCGATGCCGCGCAGCCGCTTGTGTTTGCGTGATTCGGCGCGTCGCCGCTTAAAGCCTTTCCAATCGCCGAGTTCCATCGCGCGCTCCATCACCGCGCGATACGTCCCATTGTCGTAGGTAATGCCTTGTGCATTCTTGTAGGGAAAGGCCGACGGCGGGATAAGATTGCGCCGCCGCAGCGCGACGCGGTCGAACCCGTGCTCAAGGGCCGCTTTGTCGATCAACCGCTCGATTACGTAAATGACTTCTGGCCGGCCGGCACTACGGTAGGGAATTGTCGGGACCGTGTTCGAGAGCACGGCGCGCGCTCGCACATGCGATAAGGGAATGCGATAGCCCGCGGTCACCAGCCCGACGCCTTTAATGAGTGGAACGTAGGATCCCGAGTGAGCGCCGATATTGCTGAGATTGGAAGTACGCAAGGCGAGAAAGTGGCCGTCTGCATCGAGCGCGAGTTCGGCGGAGACTGTGAGATCGCGGCCCATATAATCGCTGAGAAACGCTTCGTGGCGTTCAGCTGTCCATTTAACTGGCCGTCCGACGCGCTTGGAGCCCCAGACCACCAGCGCGAATTCGGGAAAGAAGCTGTTGCGCGTGCCAAAATTGCCGCCAATCTCTCGAGCGATGACGCGCACGGCTTCGTTGGACACGCCGAGAATGTGCGCGAGTTCGCGCTTCTGGCGCACGATGCCGCCTGAACCGGCATAGAGCGTGTAGCGACCGCTCGCCGGATCATAGATGCCGACGGCGGCGCGTGGCTCCATCGGCACACCGGTGACGCGATTGATCCAGGTATCGAGCCGTGTGATGTGAGCAGCATTCTTGAATGCCCGGTCGACGGTGGCGGCGTCGCCGACTTCGGCGTCGATCACGACATTGCGGATATCGTCGTACAGCCGTGGCGCGTCGGGCGCGAGCGCGGCATTTGCGTCGGTCACCGCCGGTAACACGTCGTAATCGACGACAATGCGTTCGGCAGCGTCCTTCGCCGCAGTAAGCGTCTCGGCGATAACGAAAGCGACGGCGGTGCCGACATGACGAACGCGGTCGGTCGGAAGTACGTGATGTGGCGCCACCGGTACTGGCGAGCCGTCGCGGTTGTGGAGGACGATGTCCGGCGGCGCTCCCGGCGTAGCGAGATGGGGAATAGCCTTGAGTCCGTCGGCGCGGGCGTCGTCGCCGGTCAGCACCGCAATTACGCCGGGCACTTCGCGCGCCGGCCTCGTATCGATGCCGCGGATCAATGCATGCGCATTAGGTGACCGCAGCGCGGCGGCATAAGCCTGTCCGGGAAAATTGAAATCGTCGCTATAGCAGCCCCGGCCCGTGAGGAGGCGCAAGTCCTCCTTACGACGTATCGACTCCCCTATGCGTGCCTGCATGGATCAGAGGTTCAAGAATGAGGTGTGAAATATTCTCACAGCTCCGCTGACACGGCTAGTACCCCTGGACGGACACCCGCTACGCGTTGCAGAAGAGCGTATTAAAGGTGTTGGGTAACCCATGAAATTTGGCCGCCGCAATTTCCTCCATCTGGCCGCGGTCGCTGTTACGCTGCCGTGCGCCACGCGCTATGTCTGGGCGCAAGCCTATCCCGCACGGCCGGTGCGGATCATTGTTGGTTTCCCTGCTGGCGTTGCGCCCGATATCGTCGCGCGGGTTGTCGGTCAAGCTCTGTCGGAGCGACTTGGTCATCAATTCGTCATCGAGAACCGGCCGGGCGCTGGCAGCAATATCGGCGCCGAAATCGTCGTTAGGGCGCCCCCCGACGGCCACACGCTCCTGCTTGCCGTGTCTTCGGGCGCCATCAACGCGACGCTCTATTCAAACCTCAGTTTCAATTTCGTCCGCGATATTGCGCCAGTTGCAATGATTGGCATTGCGCCATTTGTGATGGTGGTAAATCCTAAATTGCCGACCAAAACCGTTCCCGAGTTCATCGCCTATGCCAAGACCAATTCTGGCAAGATCAACATGGCGTCACAGGGTACCGGACTTGCGTCCCATCTCATGGGTGAGCTTTTCAACATGATGGCCGACGTAAGACTGGTTCACGTGCCGTACACCGGTAATTTCACAGCCGATCTGCTCAGCGGCCAGGTGCAAGTCGCATTCATTCCGATCACGGCCGTGATCGAGTACATTCGAGACGGCCGGCTGCGCCCGCTTGCCGTCACCACCGCAACGCGGGTCGAGCTTCTGCCTGACATCCCGGCGATGAGTGAATTTCTATCAGCCTTTGATGCGACTGGCTGGAATGGCATCGGCGCACCAAGGGGAACACCCGCCGCAATCATCGAAGAGCTCAACAAAGAGATCAACGCCATCGTATTAGATCCCGCCATGAAGGCGCGTCTTATCAGCTTAGGCGTCGAGCCACTGTCGATGACGCCTGCCGAATTCGGAAAACGTATTGCCGATGACACCGAAAAGTGGGCCAAAGTGATTAAGTTTGCGAAAATCAAGGCCGAGTAATCATGCGACATTCCCCAATCACCGTCAGGCGGACGCCCCATGTTGTCTGCTTTGGTCATTTAGCGGACATTGAAGCACGTCCGCCTGAGGTCCGTTTTACCCCCGAAAGCGGACATTCGCGAACGCGATTGGCATGTCCGCTTTGTGCCAAAAGCAGACATGCATCAACCTGCGGCCGGAAGTCTTGCGGCGCTGTCGGCGGCGGAGGAAAGGTAAAGTTAAGCTCTGTCCGGTTGGCGTCACATGCCCTAATAGCGTCCGCCTAGGCCGACGCTCCATTCCCGGGTGATGTAGTAGGAATGGTCTTCAATGGCCAAACCGACTTAAAAGAGGACTTCGCGCCCCCTCGCCCAAGGGTCCGATGCGGTGACGCCGACGGTCTGATTGAACTGCGTTTATCACCGGGCGTGATCGCGGCAACGGAACTATCGCTGAGTTGGACGCTTGCCGCTGCTGTGCGGTAGATGACGCCTCTGCGGCTTTAGGCGTGGCCGCTTCGCTCGGCAACAATTGTGGTCCGTCATGATCAGCCATTATTTGCATACTCGCCGGTGAGTCAAAAACTTGAGTCGGCGCTACCTCTGGTGGCTGAGGTATCGA
>DASXJB010000068.1:0-52757 GCA_036497645.1 Xanthobacteraceae bacterium | reverse complement strand
GGGCGAATACATTTTGTTCAGCGAAATCAATAACAACGGCGTCGGCATCCGGTGCAAAACCTGCGGCAAATATCATCCGTTCGTCAAACAAAAAATTATGTGGCTGCGTGGCCACGGAAAGCGCCGGGCAAACGACATCGTTGCCGTCGCGACGGAGTGCGGAGCTTATTGCTACGGCTGCGGCAGCACTTTCGAGGAGCTTGAAAAGTTTGGCATCGGGCTTGCTGTTCACCACACGCGGGGGTTTGCCGAGAACGGTGAGAGCTACAAGAAAATTCCAGTTTGCAGCGAGTGTCACGAGCTGCTCAATTTTATGCAACGAGTGCGGCGACGACAACGTCAGCCAAGTCGGCAGAGTCCTTAAAAATAATGAGGCGCAAACAGAATGACCGCCGAACTCGACAATCCGACAAAAAGGCGCCGGCGGCTCGTGTCGGCTGGATTTCAGCCGATCCCTTTGACTGGCAAACGTCCAGCAATGGATCAATGGTCAAAAAAGACCGAAACTAATTTCACCGAAATTGGCCTGTGGGAAAAAGTTTACCCGTGGTCGACCAACACCGGGATTTTGACCCAGCGCACGCCGACGCTCGATATTGACATCCTCGACGACGAGCCGGCGGCTGCGGTTGAGGCGCTCGCTCGCGAAATGTTCGAAGAACGCGGATATTTTCTGGTCCGCTTTGGCAAACGCCCAAAGCGCGCAATTATCTGCCGCACCGATCAGCCGTTTAAAAAGGTCGCCACTTCGCTACTCGCGCCAGACGGCAAGACCGATCAAAAAGTTGAAGTCCTCGCCGATGGACAGCAGGTCGTGGTCTTCGGCACGCATCCAGAAACATTGAAGCCCTATAGCTGGTTCGGTGGCGAACCCGGAGACATTCGCTGGGAAGACCTGCCTTACATTTCCGCCGACGACGCCAAGGAGTTTGTTGGGCGTGCCAGCGAACTGCTGGTCAAGGATTTTGGCTATCAGCAGCCGGTCGAGATCAAGGAACGTGCGCGACCCGGCGACGAGCCCGGCGAATTTCATCACGCTAATTGGGCGCAGCTTGTTGCCAATGTCGTCGGCGGCGTCGAGCTGCACGACAGCCTGCGCGATCTGTCAGCTTCGCTGATCGCCAGCAACATTGAAGCCGATAACGTCATTCGCATGCTGCAAGCGATCATGCTCGCCAGCACCATGCCACACGACGAGCGCTGGAAAAGCCGCTTTGACGAGATCACGCGCTCGGTCGTTTCCGCAACCAGCAAATTCGAGCCGGAAAAGCCGGCGCCGGCTGTCGAGCAGGCAACGCCTTATGTTGCGCCTGATGAGGAAACGATTCCGCCTCGCGCATGGCTCTATGGTGGCCACTATATCCGGCAAGCCGCAACCGCCACCGTCGCTCCGGGCGGCTTCGGCAAGACGACGCTCATTCTCTATGAGGCGATCAATATGGTCGCCCAAGGTTTGCGCGTCTGGTATCTCTCCGGTGAAGATCCTCGCATCGAACTCGACCGCCGCATTGCAGCGCATTGCGCCAAGTATCACATCACGCTCGCCGCGCTGCCCGGCCGCCTGTTTGTCGACGACCGCGCCAGCTTTCCATTTTTTGTCGGCTTGAGCCTGCGTCCCGGCACAGTGCGCTTCGACGACGCCAGCTTGACGCGCTTCGAAAACGCGATTTTAGCCGGCAAAATAGATGTGACGATGTTGGACCCCTTCATTTCGTTTCATGCCGTTCCGGAAAACGATAACGGCTGCATCGACGCCGTCGTCAAGCGTGTCGCAGGCATCAGCCAGCGCACCAACTGCGGAATCGAAATCAGTCATCACGTTCGCAAACCGTTTGCCGGTCAAGCCACGCTCACCGTCGACGACGCTCGCGGTGGTTCGGCCATCATCAATGCCGTGCGCTCGGGCCGCGTTATCAATCGCATGACCGCAGCGGAAGCCGAGCAGGCCAAAATCAGTGACGAGCAGCGCACCGCGTACATTCGGCTCGACCGGGGAAAGCGCAACATGGCACCCCCCGATAAGGCAACGTGGTTTTGCCTCGTCAATCAACCGCTTCGAAACGGCGATCAGGTACAGGCGCTCAGCACTTGGCAATTTCCCTCATTGTTTCAAGGCCTTTCGGTCGAGGACACTGAGCACATTCGCAAGCTCGTCCAGGCTACTCCCTATCGGGCCGACCCACGCTCGGAACACTGGCTCGGCATCGAGGTCGCGGCGCGCGCTGGCCTCAATATCCACCACGCGCCGGATGTTAAGAAAATTCAAAAGCTTATCGCGACCTGGCTCAGTAACGGCGTGTTCGTTAAGCGGGAAATGTACGACAAGGCGACGCGCAAGCCGCGCACGTTCTACGTCGCCAAAGACACCCAACCCAGCCCCGACGAAGGTGGTAAATTGTTCCGTGAGGAGGATGATGCAGATGATTAAACTTCGGCGCAGTTTTTGGCGCAAGACTGGCGCAAAGGGGGGCGACGTGCGCCAACGGAATTTCCTGCGCCAACCAGTGACCAGTCCCTAAAAGGATTCGGGACTGGCGCACTGGCCGCTAAGTGCTTTGACGCAGGAGAATTCCAGCTGGCGCAAAGTCGGCGCAGCCACGGCGCAGTGCCATGAGTTTTTGGGTCATCGAAAGGGTTGGCAGTCTCAACGCTAAATTCACACCGCTCGCGTATCTTGAGAAGCTATCTCTACCCGCACCTTGCGACCCAAAAGCTCAAGCAGGACGAACTGCCGATCCCGCGTCGACATGCCGTCATAGAGCCCAATGTGGTCAACGAAGCTGCCGCGAACGATCCGCAGCTTGTCGCCAAGCTGCAAGCCTCGCGGTGCCGGCAGCCGGACCACGCCATTGCGCTCTAGCTTGCGAATACTGGAAACGACACCCTCACGCAGCTCAGCCGGCCGCTCGCCTGCTCTGAGCAATCGGATAACCCCAATCGTATTATCAATCGCCGACCAGCGGAATTCACCAACTCGCACGAATAGATACGCCGGAAATAGCGCAACCGTTCGCGCCTCAAGCCGCAACATCGGCAGATAAGTTTCGAAGCCGTTGTGCTCTAAAAACCGCTGCGCCGTCTTCTCGCGCTGGCTTTCGGTTTGTGCCACTGCCCAAAACATGCGTGCCTATAACGCTATATCTTGCGGGTGCGTCAATACTGCGCTACAAGCGCAACCCTGCTGCTCAATTGTATTGAACGAAAACGGGAGTCGGGAAAATCCGACTCTGCCGCAGTGCAGCGCGTTTTCCGCAATGGAGTCCCCAAACGTCGTTGCGGAAATCCCGGCGAGCGTCGTTAGGTCAACCGTTTGAGCCGAGGTGCGCAGCCTCGCTCATTGCCGAGCAGCAGCGGATAAAACCTCGACGTTCGCCGGCTCCTATCAGTCACTAACCAAGGGAAGAAAAATCTAAATGCGCAAGCTTCTACTCGGACTTACGGCACTCGCGGCGTTCGCCACACCTGCAAAAGCAGACGTCGTTCTTGATCCCATGCTCAGCGGCACCGGCGATAATGTTGTTTTCGATAGCTTTAACGGTAACGCCGCCATCGGTAGCTTCAATGGCCAACACACAGGGTTGGTGGATTTTACCGACCTCTCCGGCAATCCCCTGTTCACCGGCGCCGCCAATGGCAACGATATCAAGATATCCAACACCAACGATCTCCAGGTCGAGGTATTTGACTCGACCAATACCAACGTGCTGACCACCTCAACCCAAGTGTTTTCGCTCAAAGGTACCGGCGATGTGACTGCCTTCGTGCAGGCCACCGACGGCCTGTTCCACTTCGACCTGGGTACGATCGATCCCAACGCGCAGTCCGGCTTCACGCTTAGCGCCATCAACGGCGAGACCATGAACCTGCTGACGTTGGTCGATATCGGCGGCACGATCTCTGATTACGAGCACTACCGCATCGACGTAGCGGGACCGTTGGTGGCCACCACGCCGCTGCCGGCTGCTTTCCCGCTGTTCGCAGGTGGCCTTGGCCTGATGGCTTGGGTGACGCGCGGACGCAAGAAGCAAGCAACATCAATCCTCAGTACTCAACCTTAAACGCCGCGCTGAATGTTATTGCGGATTGTTATGCATTGTTGCAGCGATCCGATTCGAGCAACCACGTTCTGATTTTGTACTCAATGCGCACTAAAGCCATCGATCGCGGGTGGCGTGACTGGTATCAGCTGCAACGCTGGCGTAATCGCGCCAAGTACCAACTGCAGCAAGAACCGTTCTGCGTCATGTGTGCGCAGCAAGATCGCGCTGTGATGGCAACAATCGCCGATCACATCGAACCACATCGCGGCGATTGGAATGAATTCCGTCTCGGCAAATTGCAGTCGCTGTGCGCGCGTTGCCATAGCAGCTCAAAGCAGCGCATCGAACACGGCAAGCCACCGCTCATCGCCATTGGTGCCGATGGTTGGCCAGTCTGCGAAACGGATCTTGCATGAAATAAATTGAGCGGCCCAAAGCAACGCGTTAACGTCGCTTCGGGCCTAACCAAGACGACAAGCCTGTGTAGAGGCGTGTGTGATGGCTAAGTGTGATGTGGGTACGTTTGATTTATTCGGTCAAGTAGCCCTCAAACAAACTGAACAATTAAATGGTTTTGACCAAAGGCCTCTCAATGGCTTTACGAAAGACGGTCGCTATGCAGAATTCATCGTGTGCGCTTACCTCACGCGAATGGGGTACCACGCAACGCATGTCGACACACAAGGCTTTGACATCCTGCTACGGCATGAAACACGAAGCTATCGCATTGATGTAAAGAGCACATCCCACGTCCGTCGCGGTACGTTTAAGGAACGTGCGGTGTGGAATATCGTCAACCATACTAGACCAGAACCAGGCCGCCAACGTGTTCACGTTAGAAAAGGTCCGTTAGACGCTGATTTGCTGGCGTTGTTTTTCCGACCGCTGGAAACCGTAGTGTTCCGAGCAGTTGATGAGGAAATGAAGCTTCGATTGTTGCTGCCGCTGGCTCTCGTCCGAAATAGTCACGATGGCAGACAGGTCTCTTGAAGCCGCGATCAAGCATTTGGAATGTGGGGCTTAAAAGGGGGGATCCAAACCCGCCTGGCCGAACAAGCCATACCTGGCTCGAACAAGCCCACCCTAGTTCAAACAAGCCGGGGGCGGGGAGGGTCAAAAACTTTTGGGGGGCACCCCATTCGCGGCGCGTGTCGGACAAACCTCTATAAATGCTAGCAAAATTAATGACTGAATTTACAAAATCCGAAAACCGGCAAAAACCGCTCGATTTGGCGGAGTTTCCGTTATGATCAAGCGCGGGCGGGTTTCGGCGGCCGAGAAGAACATCACGGTTATTGCGGGGGCGTTTGGCGAGCGGCCAGCGCCGCCGGCTGATTTCAACGAGCGCCAGGCCGAGATCTGGCGCCAAATTGTGGCGTCTGAGCCGGGCGAGTTTTTCAATACCGCGACGGTGCGCGACATGCTGGCCAATCTTTGCCGCCATCGCGAAGCGGCGGACAGGTTGGCGGTGGTAATTGATGGGTTTGAGCTTGAGTGGCTTAAATCGGACGAGGGCTCGAGGCGTTATGCGCTGCTTTTGAGAATGCGGGTTCAAGAGACCCGCGCTGCCGCCAGTTTTGCCACCAAGCTGCGGCTTACCAATCAATCGCGCTATGTGCCGGACACTGCCGCGCGGATGGCGCGTGATGGGCTCAAGGGCACCAAGCCTTGGGAGTTGTGAAGCAAAAGCGCCGCCCTCGCGAGACCAGAGGCGAGCGCAACGTCCGCTGGATCGAATCGTATTGCCGTATTCCCGAAGGGCCAAAGCTTGGCAAGGCGGTTAAGCTTCGTGACTGGCAAAAGGCTGAGATCGTCAAGATCTACGACAATCCGACTGGGACGCGCCGCGCCATCATTTCGTGGGGCCGGAAGAACGCCAAGACGACGTTTGCCGCGTTCCTGCTGCTGCTACACCTATGCGGGCCGGAGAAGCGCTACAATTCGCAATTGTACTCGGCGGCGCAAAGCCGCGACCAGGCGGCGCTGATCTTCAATCTCGCGGCGAAGATTGTGCGGATGTCGGCCGATCTGCGCACGGTCGTGGTTATTCGCGATACCGCCAAGCAACTGTTTTGCCCGGAGCTGGGCACGCTGTATCGCGCATTGTCGGCCGAGGCGGCGACGGCGTACGGATTGTCGCCGGTGCTTATTGTGCACGACGAGCTCGGCGTGGTGCGCGGCCCGCGTTCGGCGCTCTACGAGGCGCTCGAGACCGCGACCGGCGCGCAGGAAGCGCCGCTGTCGGTGATCATCTCGACGCAGGCGGCGACCGACAACGATCTGCTTTCGATTCTGATTGACGACGCCGTCGCCGGCAACGATCCGCGGGTGACGTGTTCGCTGCATACGGCACCGGTGGGCGCCGATCCGTTTGCTGAGGAGACCATCAAGCTCGCCAATCCGGCATACGGCGACTTTCTAAACCCGGTCGAAGTCATGGCTATGGCGCAGGACGCCAAGCGCATGCCGGCGCGCGAGGCCGAGTTCCGTAATCTGGTGCTCAATCAGCGCGTCGAGACCGACAAGCCGTTCGTGTCGCGGCTGGCCTGGAAGGAATGCGGCGCCCCGGTTGAAGATCTGCATGGCGTTGCGCTGTTTGCCGGGCTTGATCTGTCCAGTGTTGCCGATCTCACCGCGCTGGTGCTGATCGGCGAGATCGACAGGGTATGGCATGTCCAGCCTACGTTCTGGCTGCCGGAGGAGGGCCTGGTCGAGAAATCGGATCGCGATCGCGTTCCCTACGATCTGTGGCGGGGCCAGGGATTTCTGAAAACAACGCCGGGCAATTCGGTGTCCTACGAGTTTGTTGCGCAATATCTACGCGAAGTGTTTGCCGAATACGACATCCGCAAGCTAGCGTTTGACGACTGGAACATGATGCATTTCAAGCCGTGGCTGCTGCAGGCTGGGTTTTCCGAATCGTTGCTGGCGGACCGTTTCGTTAATTTCCGCCAGGGTACCAAGTCGATGTCGCCGGCGCTGCGGGTGCTCGAGCAGGCGGTGCGCGAGCGCCGGCTGGCGCATGGCAACCACCCGGTGTTGGCGATGTGCGCAGGGTGCGCCGTCGTCGAGGGCAAGGACGACGCCAATCGCAAACTGTCGAAGAATAAATCCACCGGTCGCATCGATGGCATGATCGGGTTGACGATGGCGATCGGCGTCGCACCGCTGCAGGTCAAGATCGATATTGAAAGTTTAATAGGCTGATCGGTTGAGACGTCAAAGCCTTGGCAAATTGTTTCACGTGAAACCTGACTCGAACAACAACAAACCATGAGCGAGCCGCGGCGTCATAGTCGGTCGCGGCGCAGCCGACGCAAGGCATTGCGGCAGGCGCAGCGTGTCCAGGCGGAGCTGGAGTATCTCGCCGCCCGGTTGCGCCGGCTTCTTGGCCATGTCGGCTACGCGGCGAGGAAGGCGGACAAGCTGCGCAATCGGCTCACCTGAAATCAGATCGAATAACAACAAACAGTCCGCAACCTGCTGCAAGTTACAGCAGAACACTAGCAAAGGGGACCGCAAATGGCGCTCGGCGGAATTATCCTCGGCCTGATCAACATCGTGATTGTAATAGTGATTTTGTTGCTGATCGGCGCTTGTATTGCGTGGGTTATGAGCACGATCGGTTGGCCGGTGCCGCAGATGGTGCAGCAGCTTTTTCTTGCGCTCGTGATGCTAGTCGCGGTTTATCTGCTGGTGGCGTTGCTGCTCGGCCTTCCGGGCGTTCGCCTCATAGGGTCGTTAGAAGGCCAGCCGCAAACGCTGGTGCGTTATTCGCTCGCGTCGCTGTCCAGCTAGGGTCTGGAGACAAAATCAACCAGCGGCCATTTGTGTGGCTTGGCCGCAAAACCGGAATTACTGGAAATTACAGTAAGACTTGCTCAACAACTGGATGGTGGTCAATGAGGAATCTTCTTTTCGCCGGTGCGGCGCTGCTCTTCGGTAGCCTTTCGGCGCAGGCCGGGACGTTCGATGCGACGAGCTTCTCGGTAATTGGCGGCGAGAACGTCTCGATGACGTCGCCGAAGGTGCAAACCGTCAGCGCCGGCGAAGTGACGCTGAGCGGGCCGAGCGGCAACATCGACGTCTGGTGCGTCGATCTTCTCGACGTGATCAGTCTGCCTTATCTTTATAGCACCGGTGTCTACGTGCCGGGCTCTTCAGTGCCGGGCATGCCGACATTGGACGCGACGCAGACCCACGATGTTGCCGATCTGATCGAGAACGGCCAGGGCACTGGCGCCACCAATGCCGAGATCCAGGTCGCGATCTGGGAAATCCTTTACGGCAGCAACTTCGTGCCGGTCGGCCTCACCGCGCCGTTCAGCGCCGAAGTCGCAACGCTAATCGGCGAGTCCGGCACGTTGCTCAATTGCCCGGACTGCTCCCTGCAAGTCTTCACCGACGCGCCGACGGTCGTCAGCCAGTCATTTGCCGATGTTGTTGTGGCACCGACGCCAATCCCTGGCGCGCTGTTGCTGTTTGGGAGCGGCCTCATCGGCCTTGTTGGCGCTGGCTACGGTGCCAAAAGAAAGCTGCCGCGATCAGCGTTCAATACCGCAATCCAAACATAGGAGATGTCCGATGCGTGGTTTTCTCGCTTACGTCCTGCCGGTCGATAGTGGACCTGTTGATCCCGGTTTCGGCGTGCCGGGCTGGCCCGCCCACCCGATTGCGCCTGGCGGTCCGCCGCCTGGTCCGTCGCAAGGGCCCGGCTTCCCGACGCATCCGATTGCACCCGGTGGCCCGCCTCCGGGCATTTGGGGCGGTCGTCCGCCGAATTGGGTAGATACTACGCCGCCTGGTCCGCAGCCGAGTCCGGGCTGGCCTCCGGTCGTGATGCCGCCGATTTACTATCCGGGCGGAACGCCTCCGGGCATTTGGGGCGGTCGTCCGCCGGACTACGTCGACATCGGTCCGCCGCCTCCGCAGCCGGTGCCTGGTTGGCCTCCTGTTGCGATGCCGCCGATTTACTATCCGCCTAGCGGCAGCGGCAGGCCGCCTGGCATTTGGGGCGGTGGCAACGAGCCGTTCCCGACGCCGCCGATCCATCTGCCGCCCGAATACCCGATACCGGAAGGCAAGGTTGCGATCCTGGTCTGGACGCCGGACGACGGTTTTCAGGTCAAAGTCATCGAGAAGCCGCCGGGCTACAATCCGCCGCCCGGTGCCGCGGTGCCGACACCGCAGGAAGCCTAACGCTAGGAATTGACCTGATCGCGAGATGATCGCGAAAGACGGTTGCTGTTAACGATGGCAGCCGTCCCAGAGAGAGTCCGCGACTCCCTCCCGCAGGCTGCGGACTCTCTCGCTTCTCCTAAAAAAGTGGGGCCGCCGGACGAGGGCGACCCCGTAGATCCCTGCCATTCCATTGCCAGGCTTTGCATTGCTTGCCTCGCCGAGCCGCGCCACTCCTTCAACAACCCGAAGCCTATCGGACCGACGAAGGTAAAGCCATGCTAAAATTAAAAGAATACGCAGACCCAGGCTATCAAAGTGACGGCAAAAAGCGGTTTCCGCTCGATGATGCAAATTGGGTTCGGCGCTCTTGGGCGCGGCTGGTTCAAATCGGTGACAAATATACCGATGAGCAAAAGCGGCGCATTGCCATCCGGATCACTGCGGCTTGGAAGGACAAGATCGAATCGGCCGGGCCGCCGGCGCTCGACGACAAGGCCGCGATGGAGATTGTTCAGCGCGAGTCGTTGTTAATCATCAAAGCCGAGGCGCCGGACCCGGACGATGACGAGTCCCACGATGACTACATCGAACGCTGCATCGACGAGATGACGTCGGACGACGACGACCTCGCCGACGACCAGGCCGAGGAAGCGTGCCAACTCAATTGGGAAGAATACGACGATCGCGGCGCCGGCTTGATAATGCACAAGACGCGTACGACGCCCGCCGGTGGCATGGTATTTGTTTTGTCCGATGCAACGCCCGATCGCTTCGGCGACATCATCGAGGTGTCATCCTGGGACACCGAGAACTTTCAAAAAAATCCCATCGCGTTATTCAACCATGACAAAAGTTTTGTGATCGGGAAATGGGCCAATCTGAAAAACGACGACAAGGATCTGCGCGGCGAGCTGGTGCTGGCGCCGAAAGGCACGTCGCCGCGCATCGATGAAATTCGCCGGCTGATCGAAGCCGACATCCTGCGCGCCGTCTCGGTCGGCTTTCGCCCGGTCGAGACCGAGCCGATCAACGCCAAGGATCAGTGGGCTGGCACCCGCTATCTCAAAAGCGAGCTGGTGGAGACCAGCGTGGTCGCGGTGCCGGCAAATCCGAATTGTTTGGCAATCGCTCGGAGCTTGAACATTTCACCTGCAACTGTCCGCTTGGTTTTTGGCGAGCATGCCAACGAGAAAGTCATGCGGCGGAATTACGACGCGAACCGAGGCGAGGATGCCAATACGCGGCGCGCGGCGAAGACTGGCGAGGATGCCGACGACAACAGGAAAGCTACCAACGGCGAGCATGCCGAAACACATCGTAGTACGACGAGGGGAAACCCCATGTTGCTTTCGCAACGCATTCAGGAAGCCCAAAAGCGCGTCATCGCGCTGCAGGACAATCTCGACAAACATCTCGAAGGTATCGACGACGAAAGCCCGAGCGAAGAGCAGATGGTGCTGACCGAGGATCTGACCAGCAAGATCCAGACGGCAACGCGCCATCATGACAGCCTGGTCGCCATCGAAACCAAGAACGGTGCTCGCGCCGTCGACGCCGGCGATGCCGGTAAGACCGGCAGGAGCCTGATCAAAGCCCCGGCTGATCTGATCATCCGCAGCAAGAAAAAGGCCGACGTTCTCGACCTTTTTGTGCGGGCAATAATCGTCGGCACCAAGGCGCGTATCGATGGCACCCCCATTGACGACATGCGCCGCAAAATTTACGGCGACGACGAGGCGCAGCGCGTGGTTTGCGATTACGTTCTCAAGGCAGCCTCGGCGCCCGCCATGACCACGGTGGCCGGATGGGCCGCCGAGCTCGTGCAAACGATCTGGCCGCAGTTCATGGAAGCGTTGCTGCCCTCGAGCGTATATCCCAAGCTCGAGGCAATGGGTCTCGCGCTGACGTTCGGCGCCGCCGGCCGCATCATCATCCCGACTCGTAATCTGACGCCCGCGGTGTCCGGCAGCTTCGTCGGTGAAGGTTTGCCGATCCCGGTGCGCCAGACTGCATTCGCCAGTCAAGCGCTTACGCCAAAAAAAATGGCAGTAATCACGGTTTGGACAAAGGAAATGGCAGACCACAGCATCCCAGCGATCGAAGGCCTGTTGCGGCAAGCGGTGCTCGAGGATACCGCGATAGCACTCGACACCGTTTTGCTCGACAACAATCCGGCGACTGCGATCCGGCCGCCCGGCCTGCGGTCCTATCAAGCGGGTCTCACCGCCTCGACGGCGACGCCGGGTTACACCGCCTTTGTCGCCGATTACCGGGCACTCTATGGCGCGTTGCTTGGCCTCACCAACGGCAACGTGCGCAAACCGGCAATTCTGCTCAATCCGACGCAGACCATGGATCTGAGCACCCTACAACCGCCTGCTGCGGCAGCACCGCTATGGCCGTTGTCGGAGATGGTCAACGCTGGCCGTATCGGCAAAGCCGCGCTGATTGAATCGGCAACAGTACCGGCGGGCATGGCGATCATGGTCGATGCCGCCGACTTTACCTCGGTCGGTTCTGAAGGAATGCGCATGGACATCAGCGACCAGGCGACAATTCACCTGGAAGATACCAGTCCGCAGGACATCGTGTCCGGCCCGAGCGGCACGCCGGTCCCTGCGACGCCAGTCAAATCCATGTGGCAAACAGACTCGCTCGCTTTACGGATGATAGCGCCAATCAATTGGATCATGCGTCGCCCAGTGGTCGCATGGATGACCGGCACGGCGTGGGGCACGTAGCAACACTGATTCACAAACGGAGTGATACCGATGGCAGACACAGAGACCAAAAACCAGCACCCTCAGCATGCTCAGCATGCCCAGCATGCGACGCCCAAGACGGCCGGCGATCGCATGGCCGAAGATAAAAAGCAGCTCGCGGCCGAGCGCGAGCAGCGTGCCAAAGACATGGCCGAACGCGACAAGCACCGCGGTACGCCAACGCCGACGCAGGAGGAATGCGACCTCGCCAAGCTCGGTCATCATCCTCAGCTCGCCGACGATGGCTCGGGGCCGGATCCGAACGAAAAGCTAAATACGGTCCGGCATATCGGTGCCAAGCCGCCAGCTTCTAATGCGGAGTATCAAACCCGCGCGGCAGCGCCGAAGGTCTGAAACTTCCATGGGCCTGGTCTCGCGGATCGGTCAGACGTTCTCGGCCGTTGTTAAAGCGGCCGAGGGCGCCTGGCGCCCAGGTCCTTACTATCTCCCGGTGACGCACGGTTTTTTGCCGGACGGTGCCGCTGTTAACTGGTGGCAATGCGGCGAGACTCCTTATCTCGCCGGCACGCGGCTCGCCATCATCGAAGCTTGCATCGGCGCCTACAGCCAGACCATGGCGATGTGTCCTGGATCGCACTGGCGCGCCAACGGCAAAGGCGGCCGCGATCGCGTCACCAATTCCGCGCTGTGCAGAATCCTGCGCTACCCAAACGATTATCAGAGCATCAGCGATCTGATTCTTAACACGGTGCGGCAGCTCTATCTCGAGGGCAACGCCTATCTGCTGTGCATGCGCAATGCGCGCTATGAGATCGAAGAGCTGCACCTCATGGACAATAGGTACAGCCGCGCCATGATCGACGGCGAAGGCGAGGTGCATTATGTCGTCGGTGGCAATTGGATAGTGCAGAACCGCTACGGCCCCTTAACGACGGTGCCGGCGCGCGACGTTCTGCATATCAAGCTGCACGTCGATCAGCTGCGCAATCCACTGCGCGGCGAAAGCCCGCTGGTGTCGGCTTATCTCGATGCCCTGACCGGGCAGTCGATCCGCGCCCAGCAATACGTGTTTTATCAGAACCAGGCCAAGCCCGGCTTTGTACTCTCGACCGATCTGGTGCTCGACAAGGATCAGGTCTCGGCATTGCGCGATCGTTGGAGCGAGCAATCAACCGGCGCCAATGCTGGCGGCACTCCGATCCTCACCAATGGCCTCAAGCCATTGCAGATCCCGGTCACCAATTTTCGCGACGCCCAGCTCGCCGAAGTGCTGCGGCTGACCGATCAGGATATTGCCATGGCGTTTCGCGTGCCGGCGCAGCTGGTCGGTCTGCAGGCCGCGCACACCACGCCGCACAGTTCGACCGAAGCGCTGATGCAATCCTGGGTCGCGTCCGGCCTTGGCTTCTGTCTCAACCATATCGAGGAAGCAATTGGCCAAACCTTTGAGCTCGACGGTCAGCCGGACGAGTATGTCGAATTTGATACCGGTGCGCTGCTGCGCTCGGATTTCAAGGATCGCATCGACAGCCTGGCCCGCGCAGTACAAGGCGGCATCATGAGTCCCAACGAGGCGAGAAATTCCGAAGATCTGGATTCGGTACCGTTCGGTGATGAGCCTCGTGTCCAGCAGCAGGTGGTGCCCTTGAGTCAGGTCGGCAAGATTCCGCCAGCGCCAGCTGCGCCATCGCAGCCGAGCGCGCCGCCGTCAGATAAAAAACCAACGCAGCAGCCGCCGGGATCGTCGCAGAAGGCAGATGCCAATGTCGCAGCCAATGGAATCGCCCGAGTCATGTTCACCCGCGCCAAACGGATCCAACGGCAGCAGCAGCGCGAACAACAACGACTCCTCAGCAGCTGAATACCAGGAGAATATGCTCGATGCCGGCGCCGCCGTCATCGTCGAGCTGGAGGCCAAATGGGGTCGCGATCTCGATCTCATGCGCGCGGAGGCGCGCGCGATCATCGCCGACCTGCGCGCCGCGAATGTCGAGCTGGTCGCGCAGCAGCGCGAGAAGATCGATTATCGCCTAGCCTCGCTCAAAGACGGTGACGTCGGCGAGCCGGGCAGGAACGGCAGCGTCGGCGATCCAGGGCCAGCTGGCCCAGCCGGTGCGCCTGGCTTGCCGGGCGACAAAGGCGATACCGGTGAGCCCGGCGAGCCCGGAAAGAACGGCGCCGATGGCGCGCCTGGAGTCGAAGGACCGCCCGGCGCTGTCGGGCCGGTCGGGCCGCCCGGCGCTAACGGCGAGCCCGGCGAGCCTGGTCGCAATGGCGACGCCGGCGCGTCCGGCGCCAAGGGCGATCGCGGCGAGCCTGGCCGCAATGGTGAACCCGGCGTGGTCGGCGCCAAGGGCGAGCCCGGTGAGCCTGGCCGCAACGGCGAGCCCGGCATGGTCGGCGCCAAGGGCGATCGCGGCGACAAGGGCGAAGCCGGTCCGCGCGGCGGCGTCGACAAGATTGTCGCCTGGTCGGATCGGATCTTCTACGAGGGCCGTCTGGTCACGCACAAAGGCTCGTGCTGGCAGGCCGCTTGCGATACCGCCAGGCAGCCCGGCACTTCCGCCGATTGGCTCGAGATCGCCGCCGGCGGCGCACCCGGTGGCACCTTCAAAATTCGCGGCACCTGGCGCGCCGAGGAAAAATACCGCGCGCTCGATGTCGTCACCCTCGATTACGGCTGGTTCGTCGCCAGGCAGGACGATCCCGGCCCGATTCCCGGTCCTGGCTGGCAGGCCGGCCCGGTCGGCCGCCGCGGCGAAAAAGGCATCGCTGGCGAGCGCGGCGGCAAAGGCGATCCCGGCAAGTCGGCGCCGCATTGGATCGGCCTCAAGGCCGACGGCTATAGCCTCACCGCGGTGATGAGCGATGGCGCTATCGGGCCGCGCATTTCGCTCTTCTCGATGTTTGAGCAATTCGAGGCCGAGCTGAGACTGCGGAGCAAATAGCAGTGCAGCAGATCCTCAACGTCATCACGCCATCGCCGACGCAGGATCTGGTGTCGCTCGATGACATGAAGCAGAAACTCTTCATCGCGTCGTCGGATACGACCAAGGATTTTCTGCTGCAGGAGATCATCACCAACACCTCGGAGACGATCGCCAAATTATGCAATCGGGTCTTTGGCTATGAGGAAGTCGACGAAACTTTCTATCAGCTCGAGGATGGCAGTAGCCAACGGCTCTATCTGTCGCGCTGGCCGGTGCTGCTCACCGATATCAAAACCTTCACCCAGGACGGCAACGATCTGTTGGCGGCGCCCAATTGGGTGCTCGAGCAGGCCACCGGGACCATCTATCTGCAATCCAGCCTCGGTTCCTGGTACGGCGTTATCGATGTTGACTACAGCGGCGGCTATCAATTGCCCGACGGCGCGCCAGGCTCGTTGAAGTTCGCCACCGAGGCGCTGATCCGCGAAGGCTACATGTCTTGGATCCGCTCGCCGGCGTCGTTCGGGGTGCGCCAAATTTCGCATAAGGAGGCCCGCATAGGTTACTTCGGGCCAAATCTTTTCCCCACCACCGGGCTGCCGGCGACCTGGCAAACCGTGCAGAGCATCTTGAACAGATACATCAGGCACTGGGTGTGATCATGAAGCAGGAGCAGATCAGGCTGCGGGCCGCCGCTTATCAATGGCGCGCTGCCGCCGCGACAGTCCGGGGCTTCGTCGAAGGCACATCGCCCGAGACCATGGCGCGTGCGATGTATCCGGACGATCAGGTCACGCCGCTGGTGTTGCGCGCGGCGACGACACAGGCAACGACAACGGATCCGTTGTGGGCCGGTCCGCTGGCGATGCAAAGCCGCGCCGACGCGATCGAGGATGTGGTCGCGCTTTCCGCGCTCGGCCGGCTGCTGGCGGCCGGTGCGCTCAATGTCGATCTCGGCCGCCTGGCGACGCTCATCGTTCCTGGCCGCGTCACCAATGTACTCGATGCCGGCCAGTTCGTGCAGGAAGGCAAACCGGTGCAGGTGCGCCAACTGAATGTCACCGGCGCGCCATTGCGCCCGCGCAAGCTCGAAGTGATCGTCACGGTGACGCGCGAGCTTACCGAGGCGTCAAACATCGAAGACGTGGTTCGCGTGATTTTGACCGAGGCGGCCGGTATCGCGCTCGACGCCGCGATCTTCTCGGCAACCGCGGCAACGCCGGCGCGCTCGGCCGGCATTCTCAACGGACTGGTCGCGCTGGCACCGTCGGCGGCTGGCGGCTTCGAGGGCGCCGGCGAAGATCTCGGCGCCTTGACCCTCGATCTTGCCACGCGCGCCGGCGGCCAATTTCCGTTCTTCATCGCCGCGCCCAGCCAGGCGACGACATTGCGCTATTGGGCCGGCGGTCAATTCGGCACCGGACCCGGCAGCGATATTCTCCCCGTCGCCGCCAGCGCCGGTCTGCCAGACAAGACTGTCGTCTGCCTCGAACCGCGCAGCTTCGTCTGCACCATCGGGCAGCCCAGCTTCTCGGCAAGCCGCGTCGCGACGCTGCACCAGGAGGACACTACGCCGGCCGATATCGTCGCCGGCGCAGCGGCGACGCCGGTCAAGAGCATGTTCCAGATCGATGCCATCGCGCTGAAAATGACGCTATGGGCCGACTGGGCGATGCGCGCGCCGCACGTTTCTTTCATGGATGCGGTGACCTGGTAATGCCGATCGAATTTGATCCCGGCCCGCTGGCGAAGCTCGATCGCCGGCTCGACGACATGGTCAAACAGCTCGAGGCCTTCGGCAATCATTTCGGCGATATCCTGTCGGACTGGCAAACCGAGGACATCCACCGCAAAAGGGCGTTCACGCTGAAGTGGGGCAAGCGGGTGCATAAGGCGCAGACCACAGTGCGGCCGCACTCATTGCACGAAATGCTCGGCGAGCACGCCTATCAACGTATCGTCTTGCACACGCCAAATGTTAAGCGCGGCCACATCCGCCGTCGCTATCGCGGTCGCGTCTATCGGCGCACCTCGACCCGGCCGATATTGCGCTCCGGGTTGCTTGAACTGCTGCAGGCCCGATTGAACGAGGCGCTGGCGCGTCTCAAATGGTGATGAGCTATGGGTCAGGATTGGGCCAACACAGTCTATGCGCCATGCCAGGATACTTTCGGCCGCGAGATCTGGATCAATCCGGTGGTCTCGCAGCCCGGCACTCCGGCCTATCAGGCGCGCGGCATCTATAATCGCAACCGTCTCAATGAAATCCTCGAAGATGGCTCGATGTTCGTCGAGCAGGAAACCATCCTCGACGTCCTCGAGCAGGAATTCCCGGTGCTGCCGCAGCAGGACGACGAGGTAACGATCCCGGTCGACAGCCTCGGCATGCAAACTGCGCCCGGCGATTTCACCATTACCAGCGTTTGGGACAATGGCGGCGGCGAATGGTCGCTGCATCTGCGTAAAAAAGTTTGATCACAGAAATCCAAACTTATGCGTTCGACATCCGCGACGCCTTCTTTAACGTCGTCACCGCGGACCCGTTCTTTGCTGGCTACACCAAACGCAAAAACAAAATGCGGCCGGTGCAGCAAAACCTGATCCCTTATCTCGGCGTTTATCTGTTGCCGGAAACGACGACACCGGATGGCGATGCTAACGCCGGCTGTATCCGCTTTACACATACCGTGCCGATCGGATTTTCCGCCATCGTTGCCAACAGTGATCCGGACGTCGCCGAGGCCACCGCCGATCAGGCCATGCAAAGGATCATGGTCAGTGCCTATACCGATCTGCATCTTTTCAATGTTCTCAACAACAGCAATCCAGACGGCGTCGGCATCGAGGGGCTTTCTCGCGGCACCCGGCGTACGAATTTCGGCGTTGTGTCGACCGATAACGAAATGCCGTTCTGCGAGGCGCAATACGAGGTGGGCTGTACCTTCCGTACCGAATGGTATCCCGACATCACCGACACGCTCGACGAAATCGATGTCACCACCGGCGTCAAACCGGGCGACACCCAGACGGAAATGGATCAGCGGCAACAGGTCGCCGTGGTCTACGACTTCACGGCATTACGGCAGCAACGCAAGCCGCTGCGAAAGCCATGGTTACTAGCGCGCGATCAAAGGAGAAAATGAAAATGGTTAACGTCAACATCCGAACCATCACGCCAGGCCAGCGCCAGCGCGAAAAAGTTCAGCGCATGCAGAAACTGCACCAGCGGCCAGGCATCCGCGTCACGCCAAAAAATGACGACATGCGGCGCTTGCTCAAGCATCCGCGCGCCGGCGCCTTCCGCAGCGAAGGCTCGATGGAATGGCCCGACGACAGCTTCACCCACCGCCGGCTGCGCGACGGCGACATCAAGCGCGAGGAAAAGAAAACCGAAGAGAAGTCGGACCAGGCTCACCATCGAAGCCCAGCCAGCCACCAAACCAAGGAATAGCTGGAAAAATAATTCTCTCTTACTAAAGGCAAGCCATGGTCGGCCGCGCGGCGGCTTACGTGGCTTCAAACAAAGGAGAAGACCCATGCCGATATCTTTTGCGGCGATTCCCTCTTCAATTAAAGTTCCGCTGTATTGGGTTTTTTGAGGCCCCTTTGCCGAGCAATCGGCATCGAATAAATCCGGGTGAATTCAGGGAACAGCCAGACCGGCCAATCCTGAGCCAAGCCGCGCAAGCGGACAGGTGCAACGACTAGAGCGAAAGCTCGTAGGGCCAAGCGGCCCGAAGCGCCCGGCCCCTCACAAACGAGGGTGATGATATAGTCTGCTCTGCATAGGAATATGCAGCTGTCCCGCAAAGGGACGACGACGAGCCTCGCGACCTCGTTGTGAACATAAGGTGAGGTCGACCCCTCGATGGCTGGTTTGCCGTCGATCAATCTGCGCGCACTTCTCGTTGGTGTGATGAGCACTACCGAGGGCAGCGCGACGGTTGATGTGCCGGTGCCGATCGGCTCGCAAGCGCAGGCCGATTCCAATTTTGGCGTCGGCTCGGAATTGAGCCGGATGTTCACTCGATTCTATTCCAATAATTTCGCGAATGAAGTGTGGGGCCTCGGCGTTTCGCCCGGCGGCACTGCATCGGCGGCGACCGGCACCATCACCGTCACGGCGGCGCCGACGGCTCCCGGCACGTTATGGCTTTACGTTGCCGGCCAGCTGGTCAGCGGCATCAATATCTTTACCACCGACACGGTACCCGACATCGCGACCTCGATCGCCGATGCGATCAATGGCGCCTATGCCAGTGGCGATCCGGCGTTGCCGGTCAGTGCCGTTGCTGCGGCCGGCGTCGTGACGCTGACGGCGTTGTTTGATGGCGTCAACGGCAACGAGATCACGGTGTCGCTGAATTACCAGGGCGCACTTGGCGGTCAGATCACGCCTCCCGGCCTCGGCATTACGTTGCCGACCGGTGGCTTGCTCAGCGGCGGCGTCGGCACGCCGGATTTCACCAACGCCATCGCCAACATCCAAAAGGAAGCGTTCGAATACGTCGCGATGCCGTACGCTGACGCCAATTCGCTGTTCGCTTGGGATCAGGAATTTGGCTTCACCGACACCGGCCGCTGGGGCTGGCAGCGCCAGCAGTTCGGCCATGTCTTTAGTGCCAAGCGCGGCATCTACTCCGACTTGATCCTGTTTGGCGATACACTTAACAGCGGGGTCGAGTCGATCATGGCAATGGAGCAGACTTGTCCGTCGCCGATGTTCGAGGTCGCGGCCGCCTATACCGCCAAGGCGCAGCGCGCTTTGATCAACGATCCGGCGCGGCCGTTGCAGACCTTGTCGCTCAATGAAGTCAAGGCAGCGCCACTGCAGGACCGTTTCAACTTCGTCGAGATCAACAGCCTGGCATCGAACGGGCTGGCGATTCAGGAAGTCGGCAGCGATGGTCAGCCGATGATCATGCGGGAGCAAACGACTTATCAGCTCAATCTCTACGGCCAAACCGACGACGCCTATGAGCTGGTAACGACGCTTGCGACCTTGGCCAAGCTGCTGCGCAATCAGCGCCAGGCCATCACCTCGAAATTCCCGCGCAGCAAGCTCGCCGACGACGGCACCAAGTTCGGGCCGGGGCAGGCGATCGTCACACCCGGCATCATCAAGGCCGAGCTTGTCAACGAGTACCAGCTCGATATGTGGAACGGTCTTGTAGAGAACCTTAAAGAGTTCAAGGCTAATCTAATGGTCGAGCGCGACCCCAATGACCCCAATCGGGTCAACGTGCTCTATCCGCCCGACCTGATCAATCAGCTGCGGATCTTTGCCGTGCTGGCACAGTTCCGCTTGCAATACGATCGTGGCCTCGACACCGCGATCATCGGTGCAGCACCGCCTCCGTTCCAGGCGGCTGGTGGTACGCCGCAGTAAGTCACCTAGCGGCCTAATCAACGCCGCGTCGTAACCGTTCGCGATAGCGTCGTTTGCGATCACGCATGCATTGTGGGCACGGCTTACCAAATGGTTTGACGTGCCCATGTGTGCAAACAGCCCGACTTGATGCGAGGCGAAGTTTTTGTTTGTGTGCTTCTGACTTCGGCTTGGAGTTAATACCAGAATGATCGTTAAGCGCTCGGGCTGCGCGCATTTTTGCAAACTTGTCGGCATACGTTTCAGGCGCTTCAGCAATCAGTCGCAATTGTGCTTGGCGTATTGCTTCACGGTGTTGCGGAGATTTTGGGCCTTTCCCTACGCCACTTTGTTTGACGGCTCGCGATATCTTGCGCTTCGTCTGTTCAGTGTGTCGTCGCCCGGCGCGGACGCCCACACCGCCCGCCATGCGATTCCAGCCGAGATTGGCTGTCGGGCGTAGCGACCGTTCGATTTCCAAGCATCGCACTATCGGTCCTTCGTAAAGAACTCGCACCGAAAAGGTCTTGGGCAGCTCACGCGCGGCACTGTTTCGTCTCTCTCGGTGTTGCTGAAGCCGCGCCTTCAGGTTCGTCGTGACGCCGATATAGCCGCTGTCTGTCGGATCGATACAGCGCGCGTCGAACAACCAATAGACCCAGCCTAATTCATCTGCCTGTGGTTGCATTGTGGGCATGCCCTGTCCTCGTGTTAACCATACAAAACAGCCAGATAATACGGGCACTTTCGCTATCTGTCAAAAATAGGAGATGGTACATGGCTCAGAGATTTGCCGGAATTGCTTTCTTGACGGTCGATGGAACGCAATTGGCATTGCGTGGGAATTTCACCGTCTCACCATCAGTGGTTGAGCGTACGATGATAGCTGGACAGGATGGTGTCCATGGGTACCAGGAGCTGCCCAGGGTGCCGTTCATTGAAGGCGATCTGTCGGCGGTGCCTGGTTTGTTGCTCGACGATCTCGAGACGCAGACCGATGTCACCGTGGTGGCACAGCTCGCCAACGGTCTTCAGTACACATTGACTGGGGGCACCTGTAAGTGCGGCTTTGAAGAGAACACCCGCGACGGTCAATTGCGGGTGCGCTGGGAAGGCCTTGCCTGCCAGGAAATCTCGATTGGGTAAGGCCGCGTCATGAACCAGCCAGCAGTTAAGCCCGTGCGGGAAGGCTTTGTGCGCGAGGCAGAGCCGGCGCCACCGCTCGAGCCGCCGCGTGATGCGCCGCCGCAGCCGGTGTTGCCGACGCAGATGAAGCTCGAGCAGCCGCCGCTCGAGCCGGCGCTGTCGGAAACCGACAAGCTTCGTAAGGACATCGCCGCTGCGTCCGATAGCTGGCCGATTACGGTGCAGCTGCTCTACAAGCCGATCATGAACGACAAAGGCGAAACCATAAACGCCCTGTCGTTTCGCGAGCCGCGCGCCAGCGAGATCAACCGCATCGGCAATCCGACGCGCATGTTATGGGATGGCGAGATCATTCTCGAAGAACGCAAGATGACTTACATCATGGCGGCGCTGTGCGGCGTGCTGCCGCCGCTGCTCGAGGCCATGGACCCGCGCGATTGGAATTCTTGCGCATATAGACTGCGCAAATTTTTTTTACCCGATCTGCGGGGATGGTGATCACGCTGATCGACGACAGCATGATCCTCGACTGCTATCGCCTGGCCGCGCACTACCATCTTGACCCGCGAATTTTTCTCGACATGCCGGTGAGCGAAGTGCGGTTGCATCTGAGCCGCACCGCGCAGCTTGAGAACAGTCGTCGCGCTGAAAGCGATCAATAACGATGGCTGAAGCTGAAGAACTAAAAGTCAGGATTGTCGCCGACGATCAGGCGTCGGGCGCTTTCGCGTCGCTGCGTCAAAATATTGAGTCGCTCAACACCGGCAGCACCAAGTCGCATTTGGAGGGCTTCAAGCGCTCGCAGCAGGAATTCGCCACGCAAATGAAAGGGCTGGCCGAAAGCGCCCTCCACGGCCAAGGTGCAATGTTCGGGATGCTGCGCGTGCTCGGCCCGGTTGGCGTCGCTGTTGGGGTTCTCGGCGCGGCCGTGGTCGAAGCCGTATCGAAGATCAACACCTTGAGGCATGCAGCGGACGCTATCGGGGCTGATCCAGCTAAGATGCGAAACGTGATCAAACAATTTGAGGACGTGGGCATCGCGGCGGAAGAGGCGAAAAAGAATGCCTTGGGGCTTGCCGAAGCCGGCGTGCAATTGAGCAACAGAATGTCCGCGAGCTACCAGAGCCTGATGGAAATAGCGGGCCCCCATGGCGCTCAAATGGAAGCTCTTATCAATCGCTTTCTTAAAGCATCGAGCGGCGAAAGGCCGGGCATCGTTGCGCAGGCCGCTAAGAATACTTACGAAAACGAATTAAAAATCCAGGAGATAAGAGTCAAGAATGGACAGATATCGGAGGACCAGGCGCGAGAGAATGCGCAAAATTTGGCCAATCGAGTTGCGGGAGGTTTCGGCGAGACGCCGGAAGCATTGCGCCTAAAGCAAAGCAAGGAGCTGACGGACGAGTTGCTTGAGCAGCAACATTTAACGGACGAAGCGGCCAAGCGAATGGAAGACAACGCTGACAGACTCATCGCGAAGTTTCGGCAGCTTAACGCCGAAATATTTGGTGGCGTTATTCGGTTCCTTGGCACTCCGCCGGCTCCGCCGGACACCGCTACGCCGCCGCCGCATCGGGCACTGGGCGGTCCGGTCACCGGGGGGCAGCGGTATCTGGTCGGCGAGCGCGGCCCGGAGATGTTCACGCCGCATTCCGGCGGCAACATCGATGTCGGGGCCGATCCGTTTGGCGGCAGAACCACTGAAGAAAATACCAAAGTTACCGAGGAGAATACCAAAGAGCTGAAAATGCTCAACGATCACTTCGCCAAGCTCGAGCAGGGCGATATCAACGGCCCACTCGGCGGCGGCGGACGCGGCGGCGGCGGCGGCGGCGGAGGTGGCGGCGGCGGTGACAGCCCTAATGGCCCACAGTCGCCACAGTCGCCGGGGCCACAGTCGCCACAGTCACCGAGCCCACCGTCGCCACCAGAAGCGAATCAATCGTTCTTTGATCCGTTTACGGCGGCGGCCAAGAGCCAAGGCACGCTCGGCGGCGGCGGCCTCGATCCGTTCACGGCCGGGGTTAAGGGCCTTGGCGTGCTAAGCCCGGGATCGCGCGGTGGTGCGCCGAAGCCCGGCAGTGTGCCCGGCCCCGGTCCAGAATCAATCAGCGAGGCTACGGGCGCTACGGGCGCTGCGGGTGCTGCGGGCGGCGGTGCCAATGTCTACAATAAATTGCTCGCGGCGTACAAAGCATCAGGATTAGTCGGCGTTGTTCCTCCTGACGGCGCGAAGTATGGGATCAAAACAGGCTCCGCCGAAGAATGGGCGCGGTTCGGCACGTCCGTCGCCCACGCCGAGTCAGGCTTCAATCCGAAGGCTACCAATCCCAAAGACACAGGCGGTTCATTTGGTGTTTTCCAATACAATCCTTCTCAAGTGCCGGGCGGAAATCCTTTTGACGTAGATGCTTCGGTCAAGGCATTTGTGAGAGATTCAGCTACCTCGATAAAGCAGGGTCGCGGCCTGCAAGGCGGATTACTCGGGGCACGATTTTCTACCATCGGAGCCCATCCGGGAAGCGTAGCCGAGCATATGGGCATTGCGAACCGTATCGCCGCTCAGGCGGCCGGCGGCGGCGCCCTGCCGCATTTAACTACAGCTGACATTGGCGCGCGGCTTGCGGGATCTGCTGGCGCTGCTAGCGCTGCTAGCGCTGCTGGCGCTGCTGGCAATACCAGTGGCGATACCGGTTACGCAGGCGTTGGCCGCTATAACTTCATGGGCAGTCAGCTCGCAAAGCAAATGGGTTTCGGCGATGTGACACCCGGCAGTGCGGCGGCGCATCTGACTTTTCCGACTGGCATTCCTAAAGGGGAAGGCCCGCCGACAATTCAGGCAAACAAATATGCCGGTGCTGATATAGCGGGCTTTCTGAAAGATTTGCATGACGCTGGTGCTCCGCTCAAGAATTTCAGTGGCGTGTATAATGACAGGAGTAAGCGGGGCGGCGGCGGAGCGTCACAGCACGCCTATGGCAATGCGCTCGATATCGAAACAGGATTTGGTCGGGGGCCGGACAACAGTCCTGCGTTGTATGCCTGGGCGCAGGCTCATCCTGAGGAATTTGCAGCAATCCAGGCAAAGCATCACATGCGTAATCTGGATACGTCATCCGGCGCAAGCATGCACGATTGGGGACATTTTGAATGGACGCCTACTGGCGCCTCGGATACAGCGACCGCTCATCGTGACGCGATCGACCGCAAATCGGTGCAGACCGTCAAGGTCGAGGGCAACGGCACGCTCACCGCAAACATCAGTGCGCCGCACGGCACCGACGTCTCGCTCGGCGGCACCGGCTTGTTTAAGAAAACTCAAATGAATCGCCAAGTGCAGATGGCGCCTGCAGCGACGGGGCCGGCGTTGGCGGCTGCGGATGGGCTTGGTCTTTGATGGTCGACCTTCCCGAAATCGAGATTACGGCGCCGAAATCGAGCGAGGTTGTTAAGCCGGACCCGAGTACTCAGAGCGGCACGTCCAACGTTCCCGGCACGCAGTTTGCGGTGCCAACACGACCAGCGGATGCGCAAGGCCCGCTCGACGAGGCAACCATTATTGCCGGCGGAATAGATTTCAAGGATTGGGAAAGCGTATGGGTGCAGATTGCATATACCGAGCCCTTTCCGTTGTTTCGCTTTACCTCGGTCGAGCGCTTGACGCAGATCGGATATTATCCGCAATTCATGCCCGGCGAGCAGGTGATCATCAAGCTTGGCGGCGCCACGGTCGTAAACGGATTTATCCTCACCCGCCAAGTCGCTTACGACGCCAACCGGCACGGCATCGAACTTTTCGGCGCCGGCTACACCGAGCCGTGGAGCAGATCGAGCATCTATAACGAGACCGGCAACTATGACGGCATGAGTTTTGAGCAGGCCGCACGCAAGGCCATGAAGGGCTTCCCGGTCGATCTCAAGGTTATCGGCACGCTTGACGCCACGCCATTTGACAAGCTGCAGCATCAGCCTGGCGAAAGGCTTTGGGATTTCATGGAACGCATTGCGCGACCGTGCGGCGTCATTATGGGATCCGACCCGTTCGGTAGTTTTCTGGCGATCGGCGACCACGGTTTTCCGGTCGTCAACACCAATCTGATCGAGGGCCAGAACATTAAAAAATGTCAGTATTCGCTGACGATGAAGCACCTCTATCAAGTGGCCCAGGTCAACGCTCAGGCCCCGGCATCCGATGACAATTCCGGCACAGCGGCCAGCCAGCTTACTGGCAAATGGGGTGGCACTGGAATTCCCGGCACCATCAATATCACGCCGGCCGATCAGCCGGTAAAAACCCTGGCGGAAGTTATTCAGCGCGCAAAGAACGAAAGTAAATGGCTCGAAGGCACTTATTTGGACATATCAATTACGGTGCAGGGTTGGTATCGCGATCCGGTCTCGCTGTGGTGGCCGCTGACCAATGTTCTGATCGATAGCCCGATGCTGCCGTTCAAGGACGTCCTGAAAATCCATACCGTGACTTTCACGCAGGACAGTCAAAACGGCACGCAAACGCAGATCGATTTCAAGCTGCCTTGGGCGCTCAATGATCAACATGCCGATGTCAGCACTCCGATGCCGACGGCGCCAACGCCCAGTCAAGCGATGCAGCCGGTACCTGATTAAACTCGATGGACATTCGCGATCTTCATAATCCCTGGCGCGATGCGTTGCGGCCGGCGTCGTTTCGTAATGCGCATTTTCACTGCGAAGTTGGCCGCCGCGAAAATGGCCGCCGCGTCGTGGTTCACGAGTTTCCAAAAAAGAGTGCGCCCTACGCTGAAGACATGGGGCGCCGTGCCAAGACCTTTACGGTGCGGGCTTATTGTATTCAGTACCCGACTAATCTCGGGCAAATCCAAATTGCCGGCGTCGGCACTATCGGGCTGCCGGGCTTCGAGCTGTTCCTGAAAGATTACCGCATTGCGCGCGATTTGCTGATCGCTGCACTGGAAAGCTACGGGGCCGGCAATCTGCAGCTGCCTAGCCTGCCTGCCGAGTCGGTTCTGGTCACACGCTACAGCTTGACCGAGGAGCAAAAGTTTGGCGGCTACTGCACATTCGATATTGAATTTGCCGAGGCTGGGTTCCCACCGCAGTATTTTTCGACCAATACGCCGCAGACTGTAAACAGTGCCGCCAGCACCGTGCAACAAAATGCTGCCAACAGCATCGATCAAATTCCGCTATGAACAAAGCCGACATCAACGAGGCGGTGCCAATCATCGAGCGGCTGTGTCAGCACTTGAGCAGCATCATTGTTGACAAAGCCGACGCCGGCGTGGCGGCGCGGACCGCGCTCGGTCAAGTCACCGCTTACGCCTCAACATTATGCTGGAACAATACCATTGGCGCATCGCTCAATAACTGTTTCGATTTGGTGCGGCGGGCCAGCTGCACTTGGAGTCAGATGGACCAGGTGCGTGTTGCCTTGACGGTCGAGAAGGCGGTGACCATCGGCGGCATCGCGGTGCGCGACTACAGCATTCAATTGGCACTGGCGCAGATCAGCCGGATTGCCGTGGCGATGACCTTTGTAAGCCGCCAGGACGTTGATGTTTTGATTACGGCATTGCAGCCGTCATTTATTGCCGCCGAAGAGACTGCAGCCGACACCATGGATTCAATGATCTATCGCGGGATGATTGAGCTGCACGGCGCCTTGATCAACTTCCTAGTGCAATCGGCGCGGCCGTTGCCGCAAATGCTGAATTATCGGTTTGCCGAAGTGTTGCCGAGCCTCGTCATATCGCAGCGGCTCTATGGCGATGCCAGCCGCTACGACGAGATCAGAAACGAAAACAAGATCGTGCACCCGGCATTCTGCCCAACCGACGGCGCCGCATTGGCGCCGCTGCCACCATCGTAAAGGAAAGCTCATGCACCGCGCGACGCCAGCGAATTCGTCGTTCCGCGCCTATGTCTCCGGTGGCGCTCGAGCTACCGTCAACAGCGTTGACGACAGCAAGTTGATGCAGGAACACGCCAGCGACTTCATGATCAATGAGTCGCGCAGCGCGATTGAGAGTCCGCAGAATTACGGCTTCACCAGCGTAGTCACCGACGCGACCAAGGATGCCATGGGCAACGTCACCGGTTGCGCCGAAACCTTTATCAGTTTCATGGGCGGCAATCGCAGCTTCCCGGTCGCCGGCAATATGGATGACCGGCGCCACCGGCTGATCAATTTGATCAAGGGCGATGTGGCGATGTTCCGCCAGGTCGCGGACAAGCTGCAATTCCATCTGTCCGGCGACGGCGGCTTTCTGACCGGACCGCGCGACAAGGTGGTGCGCATGCAGTTGCTCGACGAGGACAGCGGGCAACAGCAGCAGCAGCAGCCGCAATCGCCGCAGCAGCGCGACGCCTCGTCGGGCCAGAGTTCGAGCAGCTCGTCGAGCGGCGGGCAGCAGCAGAAAGGCCAGCAAGCGCGATATAAGGATGCGCAAAAATCCTATCGCTTTGTTCACGTTACCCAGGACGCGACCGAGGCCGGCGGCACCAATGTCAAGCTCAAGCTGCAGGACGGCAACGGTTACGTCCATGTTGCCAGCGACCAAAACGTCTACCTCGGCGCTGAGAGCAGCAAAGCCAAATTTGCCCTGGTGGTCACGCTCGCGGGGCCGGCCAAAAATACCAAAGCCAAGATTTAATGGGCGTCGAGCATGTCGTATTTTTTGCCGTATCCGTCGCCGCCAACACTGCCAGCGCCGCCGGATATTCGCATCGTTCAAAACAATCAGTTTCCGGCGTATTCGGTTCAGCTCGATTGGCAGCTGCTGGGCGACGGCTCGCTCGACGACAGCCGGGCCTTGGCGACTGCGGTCGCGGTGGCGCTCGGCACCGATGCCTTGGCGTCCGTTGACGACCTGTTGCCCGATCCGGATTCCGATGATCGGCTGGGCTGGTGGGGCGACATGGATGCCGACACGATCTGGAATGGCTGGCCGATTGGCACCAAGCTCTGGCTGTTGCGCCGCAGCGCGATCTTGCCGCCCGATGCCAAGCGCGGTGCGACCCAGGTGTGGGCCAATGATTATATCTACAACGCCATTCAGCCGTTCATTGATCAAAAAATCGCTTCAAGTTTCGAGATCGTTTCAGTCCGCGTCGACAAACAGCGCATCGATGCGATGATCCGCCTTTATCGCGGGCCGATGACAGCAGTGCAATTGATGTATCAGGTGCTCTGGCAAGGGATGAGGCCCTGATGCCTTGGAGCACTCCTAGTCTGACTGACGTTCGCAGTCTGGTGCGCGACTCGATCCATGCGTCGCTGCCTGGCTCGGACGCAACGATCCCGAATAGCGTTCTCCGGGTGCTCAGCGACAGTCAGGGCGCGCTATGTTTTCTCACACTGGAATATATTGACTGGCTGTCGCTGCAACTTTTGCCGGACACCGCTGAGACGGTTTGGCTCGACCGCCATGGCCAGATCTGGCTGGTTAATTCGGACGGCACCACCGGGCGCAAGCAAGCCACCATGGCCGCCGGGACGGTGCTGGTGACCGGAACCATTGGCAGCATCGTGCCGGTCGCCAGCTTGCTCAGCGGCGGCACCGGTATTGATTATCAAACGACACAGCAAGCCGTGGTCGGCAACGGCCCGACTCCGGCGTCAGTCATTGCGCTGGATGCTGGCACGCAAGGCAATCAGCTCGGCGGCACGCCATTGAGTTTTGCCGTGCCGCCGATCGGCGTCGACACCCTGGCGACGGTCGAGGAGATGACCGGCGGCGTTGATACGGAAACCGATGACGAGCTGCGGGCGCGGATCCTGCAGCGCATTCAACAGCCGCCGATGGGCGGCGATGCCGACGACTATGTGCAATGGGCGCTGGCGGTGCCGGGAGTAACACGCGCCTGGTGCTTCCCGCAGGAAATGGGCATGGGCACCTGTTCGGTGAGATTTATGATGGACGATCTGCGCGCCGAAAACGGCGGCTTTCCGTTGCCCGACGATGTCGCCGCCGTCGCCGCCTATATCAACAGCGTGCGGCCGGTGACAGTCAAAGACATGTTTGTCGAGGCGCCAATTCCTTATCCGATCAATGTGCAGATCAGTTATCTCGATATCGACACACAGTCGACACACGGCGCCATCGAACAAAGCTTACTCAATGAATTCCTGTTGCGGTCGATGCCGGGGCAGACCTGGTATCGCGCCTGGACCGATCAGGGCATCATGAACGCCGCCGGCGTCAACGCCTACGCGATGATTGGCGGCGACGTGCCGATGCCGAGCAACGGCTTCATGGGCGTTCTCGGGGATATAGTTTATGTCTAACCAGCCGCCGGATCGCCATGTGCGGCGATTGGGGGGTGACTACGCACAAGCCTTTCTCGCGCTGTTGCCGTGGGGCCAGGCGTGGCCGCGCTATCCCGGCAGCACGCTGGTGCTCACCTGCGAAGGTCTGGCTAACTACTGGGGCTTCGTCGATGGCCGCGCCGCCGATCTGCTCGAAGTCGAATCCGACCCGCGTCTGACTATCGAGCTGCTGCCGGATTGGGAACGTAATTGGGGATTGCCCGATCCGTGCCTAAAGGATCCGCCAACCGCATACGACGAACGGCGCCGCGCGTTGGTCGCCAAGATGACGCTGCTCGGTGCGCAATCGCGGGCGTTCTTTCTCGCGGCAGCGGCAGCGCTCGGTTACGGCAACATCACGATCACCGAGCTGGCGCCGTATATGTGCGGCGTATCGCGCTGCGGCGATACCAGGGGTGCTTTCAATCCAGATGATCCGACGCATTTTTATTGGACGCTGGGACCGCCGCAAAATCGCTATTACTGGACCGTTCATGTCAGCTCGCTGGCGCTGCGCTATTTCCACTGCAACAGCAGCCAATGCGGCATTGATCGATTGCTGGCGATCGCCTTGGCCACCGATCTTGAGTGCGTTCTTAATCGCTGGAAGCCGGCTCATACCAAGATCGTCTATGACTACAGCGCGTATATGGCGCTAGATTTTACCCAATTGTTCAACACGCAATATCTCGCTTTAGGGATCATGTGATGGCTGACAACAAGCAAATCAAAGACGGCCTTGGCAACGTCTTTACAATCAGGATGCGCGACATCTCCGCGGCCGGTGACGGCAGTGTGCAGCGCTCGATGATCCTGACGTCGCCCTATCCGCTCGATTACGGGCCGGGCGGTGAGTATCAGCACTATGCCGCGAGCGGCGTCATGGCGGCGGCGATGCCGGACAATTCGCCGATCTATGCTTTCCGTTGGCCAGTCTCGACGATGTATGCGCTGATCTGGCGGGTCAAAGTTACCGCATGGAGCGTGACGGCTTTTGCCGGTGGCTTTGTCGCTTTCAACATCTATGCCGCGCGCAGCTTCACCGCGATTGGCTCTGGTGGATTGGCCGCCGATCTGAGCGGCAATAACAACAAGCTGCGCACCTCGATGGCCTCGTCGGCGTCCAGCATTGCTTATTCCAATACTGGCGGCATGACGCCTGGCACTCGCACGCTCGACGCCGCGCCGATGGACTCCTGGGTCGCACCCGCAACCGCCGCAGGCGTGCCGTTCCTCGATAGTCCGATGGTTATTTTTGACAAACAACTCGGCGAGCAGCACCCGTTGTTGCTGGCACAAAACGAGGGTTTTGTCGTCACCGCCAAGGTGCCGAACGACGGCACTTGGAGTTTCGGCGTGACTACGCGGTGGGACGAACTTTCAAACTATTGAGGACATGCCATGCTATACAATGGGCCATTAGATCAGCCGTCAAATCCCAACGCGCCCTATATCGACGGCAATCCGGCAGCCGGCATCGAAGGCTCGATTGTGCCGGCAGCGCAATGCGAATTCCCGCAGCGTGAGATCATCGAAGTCATCAACCAAGCCAATCTGCGCGGCTATAGTGATTTTGCTGGCGTGCCATGCCCGTCGCCGTCCAATGCCGATCTGGTGCAATTGCGCAAGGCGATCGAGGGCTACATCACCGACTGGCAATTTTTAATCACGACTTATGTCACCTTCAAGGTGCACGGTCCTGGCGCTGATTTTTCTGATCTGAACGCGGCGATGGTCTATCTGAGCAAATATAAGATTACGTCGACGGGCCACGTGACGCTGCAGATGGCCGGCGCAACGAGCGGCCTCGCTCAGGTCTTTACTTACAGTCAGCCCATCCTTTTCGATCATCCAAACAACGATCGCATCTCGCTGCTGGGCGCGCCGATGCTCGGCGCCTTGACCCCGGACGACAGCGGCTATGCCTGGAGTGGTCCGAGCGCTGCGCAGCGCCAAGCTGACACGGCCACTAACTTGCAAACATTGCGGGGTAAGTTTGCCACCGAATTGCACTTCCCGGGCCTAACAGCTCCCGTCGGCATAACAATCAATGGTCAGATGCTGGCCGATTTTGATGGCCTGCTGCTGACCAGCGACGGGGCGAATGCCGGGTCAGCAGGCGTCAGTTTCCGCTGCTTGGGATATTTCAACTCGTCCGTGACGCGGCCAATGATGGGAATGGCCGCTGTTAGTTTTGCATATGGTTTTAATTTTGACACGGGCGCGGCCATATCGAATTATGCAACTGGCAGCAATTCGTCGCCGGTTGCCAACGCAACGTGGCTGGCGATCGGCTGCAGCCAGATGGGCATCATCATCGGCAACGGCTCTTTTTTCTGCACAGTGCATAATCTCATCTGCCTGAGTAATGTGAATGGCGGCTTCTGGGTCTATCCCCGCGGCGGTTGTCAGATCGATGCCCCGGTCTTCTGCAACGCCAATGCTCAATGGGGAATAACAGCCGATTTCGCGTCGAACGTCTTTCTCGGCTCAGGAACTTTTGGACTGCCGGGATATTTTTCGCACTGTTACCGCAATGGTAATTGGGGAATTTTTGCCAATCAGAGCAACGTGACATTTGCGGGCGACTTTGGCGGCGCCGGATATCAAAATGCTTCTGGTAGCTGCTACGCTCAGGATAATTCATCTATCGCACTCTACAACTCAATCAACGTCGGGACGTGCTCCCCGGCCTTCGGCGTCCTCGGCAACAACGCCGCTATGATAAGTGGCTAAGGGGGATATGGGATGAACCTGCTTTATTGCGCCAATGGTCTGGTTCTGGGCTGGCATGACGACGCGGCTCCTCCGGTACCTCTCGCCTCGTACGGCAGCGGTGTTCGAATCATCCCCTATGATCAGCCGATCGGATCGTTGAGTCGCGTCGGACCGCCGCCGCCCGATAAATATCCACTCGCCGACCCCCGGCCCTATGGCCAGCCGACCGAAACACCGGTGCTGCTGAAAGCTTATGCCTCGCAGGTGCGCTACAATGTAACGACGGCAGGCGTCGTCGAGCCGATCTCCGCACAGACAATTTACACTGATCGCATGAGCCAGATGTTGATCGGTAACCTGGCTATCTATGCCAAGACGTTGGCACCAACCGCTGCGATAGATTTCACGCAGGCCAATCAGCACATCGCAATGACAGCGCAGCAGGTGATCAATCTGGATACTCAGATCAGTCAGCTGGTGCAGCAGTGCCGCAGCATCGAGGCACAGTGCTTCACCGACATCGATGCCGCCACGCTGGCGACTTACGACGACGTTGATGCTCGCTTTGCAGGCGTGTGATGGCCGGTCCTTGTTACTATGAAGCGCTGATGAACGTCGCGCTCAACGAGGACTGGATCGTTCCGATTCAATATGGCTATTTCGATACTGATGGCGTTACCGTGCTGCCGATCGATCTGACCGGATCGATGTTGAAGCTGGAAATCCGGGTGCAGGAAACCGATCACGAGGCGATTGTCTATGTGGCGTCGCCCGATCAGGGTATCAGTTTTTTCGAGGACGACCCGACTAATGGGCAATTTATTATCACAATTGATCGCGGCAAGCTGCTGCGGTTATGGGCCGGCACATTCTTCACCGATCTCGTGCGCCTGCAAACCAATGGCTATCAGGAACGAATTTTCGAAGGCACCGCAATCGTAGTCACCGGAACAACGCGATGACGCAGCTTGCAGAATTCGGCAACGGCACCAATCGGCTGCAGCTGGTGCCTAACGCTGTGCCCATTGCCGGCGGTCCGTCGCTGATCGTGCCGCAAGTCGGGCCAGCGGGGCCGCCAGGGCCACCGGGGCCAATCGGTCCGCAGGGACCGCAAGGCCCGGCAGGCCCTGCTGGTGCGCAAGGCTCGGCTGGCGGCGACGGTGCCCAAGGGCCGCAAGGAGAGACTGGGCCTGCTGGGCCTGCCTATGGCGGCACCAGCACGACGGCACTGACGATTGCCACTGGCTCGCAGGTGTTCTCGACGCAGGCCGCAATGGCCTATGTGCCGGGGCAGCGTCTGCGCGCCATGTCGGCGGCAAGCCCGACTACCAATTTCATGGAAGGCTTCATTACCGCCTACACCGGCAACAATCTTACCATCAACGTTGACGCGATCGGCGGCAGCGGCAGCCATGGCGATTGGTCGTTCGGGCCGGCCGGGCAGCAGGGTGCAGTCGGTCCAATAGGACCAACTGGCTCGACCGGCTCTGTCGGACCAGCCGGCCCGATCGGATTGACTGGCCCTGGCTACATGGCGACCTCAACATCGTCGCTGCCGATCGCGGTCGGCACGATCTCACTCTCGACACAGTCCGGCTTGGCTTATACCCCTGGCGCGCGCATTCGATTGGCGTCGCGCAGTCAGCCGGCAAAGTGGATGGAGGGTGTCGTCGCGACTTACTCCGGAACATCGATGACCGTCAGCATCGACCTCATTTCACCATAAGGATCAACCGTGACTTACACCGATTGGGATATCAACGTCGCCGGTGCGCAAGGCCCTACTGGCGGCATTCCCGAAGCTCCGGTCGACAGCAATACTTACGGACGGCAAAACGCAGCATGGGCTCAAGTCGCGGCAAAGTCTTACGTCGACAATACGCCAGCCCTCAACAACGTCGGCCGCAACCTGCTGCACAACTCGCTGTTCAACATCCAGCAGCGGGGCGCCGGGCCGTGGACGGCCTCCGCATACACTGCCGACCGCTGGAGCATGAACATCGCTGCCCCCGACACGGCCACGTTTGCCATTTATGGCGTAACCGATGGGATACGTTCGCAGGCCGGCGACGAAGCAATGCGGTTCTTTCTGGAATGCAATTTTACCGGGACCGCCACCGGACAGACCCAACTCAATCAGGAGATCGAGGGGGTACGGCGTCTGGCGAATAAGACGGTTACACTATCATTTTATGCTCAGGCTGGCGTCGCTGGGACTAAGCTGGAATTCGTGTTTACGCAAAGCTTTGGCACCGGCGGCAGTGCTTCGGCGGCGGTATACATTAGTGCGCCGTCAGTAACTCTCACCACCGCAATGGCCCGGTACAGCCTGACATTGGCTCTGCCATCGATCGCCGGAAAAACCTTGGGCACCAATGGCGACGATTTCACTCAAGTGATTTTTCTGTTCAACCAAGGCGCGGGAGGTTTTATACAATCCGGCATAGTCAATCTCTGGGGCATTCAACTCGAAGTCGGCTCCGTCGCGACGCTGCTGGAAAAGCCCGACCCGCAGCAGGACTTGGCGAAGTGTCAGCGATTTTATCAGACTGGCAATTTCCGTTTAATCCTTTATCAATTGACCGGCACCTCCGTCGGGGTGGCTCATCCTTTTCCAGTAATAATGCGGGCAAGCCCGACAGTGGTGCCGAATTATACGGTCAACTCCAATGTGACTGGTCCTAGCGTGGCTTGGGATAACACCATGCTCTTTGTAAGCGCGACAGTCATCACGACGGGGGCTGTGGTGATAGGCGGTGGCTTCACCGCCTCAGCGGACCTCTGACATGACACAGCCATATCAGCTGCTCCCGAAGCCCCTCGGCGCGCCGACGCAGATGATCCTGCGGGTAGCCGACAACGCCACCATCCCTAGCGATCCGGCAAATCGGGACTTTCAAGAATTTCTCGCGTGGATCGAGCAGGGCAATGAGCCCGATCCCGCGCCAGTGCCTAATGCCAAATAATTGCCAAGGCTGCGAGCGCCGCCGAGTGCAACTCGCTGCCCTTTGGACGCAGCTATGGAAATCAACTCATGGCCATCGTGCCTTGGCAGTGCGCCAGCGGCGACGCGCCCTCGGTCACGCTGCCGTGCGCGACGACCGTAGCGCTCGCGCCGCCCGACGATAGCGTCGACACCAATCAAGTCGTCATCACTGGCAACGGTGCCATCGAATCATTTGGGCCGCCGCCAGGACCGCAGATAATCGATCCAGCCGATCCGCCGGTCCCGGTCGGCATCACTAAAAAAGTCACGTTCGAGCCGACGTCGCCGACAGCGCCGATTTCGCTTATTCATAATGGCACGACGCTAAGTTTGCTCGGCGGCGTCTCCAGGACGATCAGCAACAAATCGATCGGCGTTTATGCCTGCGATCCTGCCGGCAATTGGTCCGAGCAGTCATTCACCGATACGACAGTTGGCGATGGCGGCGGCGGCGGTAGCACGCCTGGCCCTCCGGGGCCGACCGGCCCAGAAGGCCCAGCAGGTCCACCCGGTGCAACCGGCCCGGCAGGTCCTACCGGCCCACAAGGCGCAACAGGCCCGCAAGGCTCAACTGGCGCGACCGGATCGGCTGGACCGCAAGGTCCGGCGGGGCCGCAGGGCCTGCAGGGAATTCCGGGTGTTGCGGGCTCGACCGGCGCGACTGGCCCGCAGGGCAATCCAGGGCCGGCTGGCGCAACCGGCCCAGCGGGCGCGACAGGTCCTGCTGGCCCAGCCGGTGCTGACAGCACGGTGCCGGGGCCCGCTGGCGCAACCGGCCCAGCGGGCGCGACAGGTCCCGTTGGCCCAGCCGGTGCTGACAGCACGGTGCCGGGGCCCGCTGGCGCAACCGGCCCGACAGGTGCGGCCGGTCCCGTTGGCCCAGCTGGCGCTGATAGCACAGTGCCGGGGCCGCCCGGGGCAACAGGCTCAACAGGCGCAACAGGCCCAGCTGGCCCGACAGGTGCGACCGGCGCTGCCAGTACGGTGCCGGGCCCGGCCGGTCCCAGCTATTTGGCGACCTCGGCGACGGCGATGCCGATCGCAAAAGGCAGCGTGACATTCACGACGCAGGCCGGCTCCGCCTATAGCGTCGGCGCTCGCATCCGGCTGGCGTCGCGCGGCGCGCCAACTACAACCTGGATGGAGGGCGTCATCACTGCGTATTCGGGCACGTCGATGACCGTCAATGTCGATCTCACAGGACCATAAAAACCATGGAGCTCATCGGCAAAGTCTCAAGCTTCGGGGGGCCCGGCGACATGGGTGTCGCGCCTGATGAGCCCTTGGCTTTCATCTATGACGTCGACGACGCGCCGCATCTGTTCCTCGATGAACAACCCGAGGGTACGACCGGGCTGGCGCGCCGATTAAATCCGGAGGTTTTTTACATCGCTTGCCGCTGGGACTACGACGAGACACCGCGCGATATACTGCTGTCGTTTAAGGCGCTGGTGCGCTCGGCAGACGGTCTCGCTTTCGAGGCTTACCCCGCCGATTGGGGACCGCATGAAGACACCGACCGCGTCGCCGATATCAGCCCCGGCCTGATGGACGCTCTGGGCATTGAAACCGATGACGAGGTGCAGGTGATTTTCCCGGCGCCGTTCAATGGCTAGCCATGGACATCTGTACGCTGATCATCATCGCGGTGACCAGGACAACGGCGCCGTGTCACACGGTTCGATCTTGCGAAGAGTGGAACGGCAAAAAGTACTGCACCAGTTCGCCAGTGCCATGCGCCCAGCCGCAGCCCTACTGGTCATGCGAGCGGCCAGACGGCACCGAATACACTGAGCCCTGGACGGCCGGCCCGAATACGGAGCGCCGCTAATGCAAATTGTCATCTCGTCCGGGCACGGGAAATATGTGCGCGGCGCGTCCTGCTATCTCGATGAAGTGGAGGAGTCTCGACGCGTGGTGGAAAAGGTCGCTGGATACCTGCGCTCGGTCGATGTCAACGTGACCACATTCCACGACGACGTCAGCGTTTCGCAGTCGGAAAATCTCAGCCGCATCGTCGATTTTCATAACAGCCAAACGCGCGATTTGGATATCGCTGTACATTTCAATGCTTACCAGACGACCGCGAAGCTGATGGGGACCGAATGCTTGTACGTAACGCAGCAGCAATTGGCCGAGGTTGTCGCCGATAAGATCAGCGAGGCCGGCAGATTGACCAATCGCGGCGCCAAGCTGCGCCAGGATCTCTATTTCCTGAACAACACCGAAGCGCCGGCGGTCCTGATCGAAGTCTGTTTCGTCGACAGCTCGGCCGACGTCAATCTCTACACCGCAAACTTTGCCGCGATCTGTCGGGCGATTGCCGAGGCCATCAGCGGCGTCGAGATCCCGTCAGACCCGGAAGATCTGACGCTGTTATAACTGCGTCTGGTCCCGTGGCCGGCATGGCTTCGCCTTACTGGCGCGTCCATATATTGAGTTGACCTTGTTCGTTCTCTCTCATCCAAACTTCCCACAGCCCGTCCTCTCGGCCGCGCTTGTCTTCGCAAGCGAAATCCAACGCAAAAGCCTTCGGCCCCGCCTCGATGTTCGCAAGCAGGCAATGTTGATCCTTGGTAGTGATGCCGCCCGCTGATAGTTGGATGCCTTGGGGGCACTTGCCGCGTCGATACAATTCATCCTTCGCTCCGGCGATAGGACACCAGTCGCCATGAAACACCTCCGGGATTTTGCCATGAAACTCCTTCGGGATCGCGGCGGAGATATCGGCGACGGCCGGGAGCGTCATCATTGCCAGTGCAAGGGCAGTTGCAATTCCGAGTGACACGTTAGTCTCCATTTTGCTGTAACTGACGACGGGCAGCCGGTCAGGCGCTAGTGTCCGGCCTTAGAGGGGACCGCCCGCATCTTGCGGTGCCGACTTGACCGCCTCAATCTCACTTTACGCCCGCGGCCTGGAACTGTCTGATTAGGTTTTGCATCTCAGCCGGATCGGCCCCTATAGCCTCCGCTGCATGCCTCGTGGCGTTGATCTCCGATATGGAGTTGACGACGCTCACCCCGAGGACCGCGACCGGCATTAGAATGATGACGAGGATGATTGCCAGAATTTTCCCTAGTGACACTTTAAATCTCCGTTTGGTTTGTGTGTCTGATATCTAGCGATCAATCTAAATCCAGCAAGATCGAGTATTTGGCATTGTCCGCCAAAGAGTTGCCATTGGGCGCCATCTGCCAAAAACTTGTTATTTGAGGACACTGGCCACGAAGCGGATTACGCGGTAGCCTTCGTTGTTCGTCACCAGCCCTTCTTGATTTGGCCCGGCGGCTTGCTGACCGCCGGGCTTTTTTATTGCCGCCGCCGATGTTCGTAGACGCACCGCCACTTGCGGCTATCGAGCCAGATCTTGCGGCCGCCGGTGTGGGCGCAGATATCGCTCGGTTGCGGCTTTGATTGCGGCGCTGCCGGTGCTGGCGGCGGCGGTTCTGGTGGCTTTGCCGGCGGGGGTTCCATGGCAACGATCGGCGGCGCGAGGATCGGCGGCCGGTTCATCGGCACGACGCTGATCGCTGGCGCCTCGTCGCGCGGCGCGCGATCGGCTTTGTCGGCGCCGCCGGAAAAGACCACCGTCAGCAGCGCGATTGCGACAATGGCGAGAGCTGCCGCCGCTGCGGCCTGAAGGCGGGTCATGTCACAACCTCGATCGCCTCTGCGGCGCATACGTCGCAAAACCACGCGCATGCGCCTTCGTCGTTGAACATCATGAGCGGATCGGCGTCGTTGGGAATGATGGTGTAACAGAGCGAGCACAGCGGCAGTTGCGAATCCGGACGCGACCAGACCATGCGGGCAGCAAATTTTGGTTTTATTCTTAGCTTCATTCTTCTTCCGGCGTGCTCGGCATCATTTTCCAGCGCGGTTGAAATTGCGCGCGCGGTAGCGGCGTGCCCTCCGGCGCCAAAAGCTGCCCGACGGGACAATGCAGCGCCAGTGCCAAATCAACCAGCCGCGCGATTGACAGCGCGACTTGGCCGCTTTCCCATCGCGACACCGTTGCGTTGGTGACGCCGAGCGCCACGGCGAGCTCGGCTTGCGACATTCTCCGGTGCTTGCGTATTGCGGCAACGCGTTGCCCGACACCGTTCCCCATTGTGTCGCCCCCCGATTGTGTCGCCCCACAACCGTCAAAGCTTTTAATAGCCGGCAGAACACCGGCTAGAGCTGGTTATTCTCATGAACTATGGGCTGTGGTACTATAGTTTTGCAAGGGGGGAAAATGCGCCCCTCGATGTCGCTCGGAAAGACCATCAGGCAATTGCGGCTGGCGGCTAGGCTGTCGCAGGAGAAGCTTGGCGAGCGCGCCGATCTGCACCCGACCTATATCAGCCTGCTTGAGCGCGATCGTAAATCGCCGACCGTTACGACGCTGCGGCGGCTGGCCAAGGCGCTTGGCACCACGCCGAGCCAGATCCTGCGGTCGCTCGAATGCTGATTTTTGCTGCCTACTATAATGTAGTGCCGTAAGACGCCTGTAATAGCGCGTAAGGCCTTCCAAACGCCTCCCAAATCCTTCCCAAACCCTAAAAACCCCAATAAATCGGCCTAAACTGGCGCTTTATCTTCTTTCGCCGCAAGAGATAATCTCTAGCAGAACCGAGTAGGTTACAGCAGAAGCCCTTGCGCCATGCGGGTTTCTCCCTTACGTTCGGGCTAGCGAAACCGGGCGTCGGGGCCTCCCAGCCTCCCAAACGCCTCCCAAAAATGGAGCTGATCTCTATGCGTGCCCCGCTGCCGCTCACCGTTAGATCAATCGAAGGGCTCGACCTGCTGCCCGAGGAACGCGACGCCTGGATATGGGACTCCGACAGCGGCCAGCGCTCGGGCCTCGGCCTGCGGCTGCGCCGGGGCAAAGCCGGCGTTTCCAAAACCTTCTATGCGGCCTATCGCTTTGGCGGCCAGGATCGCCGCGATCCGATCGGCGACGTCTCAGCCTATACGCTGGCCGACGCCCGTCACCGTGCCTACGAGCACCGCCGCGCCGCGGCCGACGGCAACGATCCGCGCGAGGCCAAGGCGGCCAAGGTTCGCAATGCGATCAAGGCCTCGGGCTGCCCGATCTTTGCCGACTACACGACACACTATTTGGCGCGGCGCAAAGGCGACCTGCGGCCGAATACCTTTCACTGCCGCACGCGCTATCTGACGCTCGAATACTGTGCGCCGCTCCACAAGCTGCGGCTCGACCAAATCGACAAGGCCATGATCGCCAGTCGATTGAACTTCCTCGAAGACACCGGCATTGCCAAGGCGAGCGTCAATGTCGCCAAATGCGTTCGCATTGCCCTGATCGATTTGTTCAAACTCGCGACCTCCGAGGGCCTCATCGAAATCAATCCAGCGCAGGGTACTCCGCAGCGCCCCGCGCCCGAGCCTCGCAAGCGAACATTGAGTGACGTCGAACTCGCCGCGCTGTGGAACGCGACCGGCGACGACGGCGAGTTTTCCAAGATCGTGCGCTTGCTGATCTTGCTCGGTGCCCGTCGTAACGAGATCGGCGGTATGGCCTGGTCGGAATTCGACGGCCTTGGCAATTGGACGCTGCCCGAGCATCGCAGCAAAACCGGCAACGAGCTACGGCTGCCGCTGTCGCCCGCTGCGCGCGAGATTATCAATTCGATTGAACGACGCGACCGCCGCGATTGCCTGTTTGGCGGCAGCAACGGCTTTTCGCAGTGGAGTGGCGCCAAAAAGAAGCTCGATGCGCGGCTGCCGCTCGTCAAAAGTTGGACGCTGCACGATCTGCGCCGATCGATGATCACGAGCATGCACGAACTCAACATCGAGCCGCATATCATCCGGGCGATCGTCAATCATTCGCGCGGCGATGACGTTCACGGCAAGCATTACAACCATGCGACTTACATGCCGCAGAAGGCGACCGCGTTGCAGCGCTGGGCCGACCATGTTCAGGCCCTTGCCGATGGTAAGCCCTCCAACGTCGTGCCACTGAGGCCCGTGGCATGACGCCGCGCAACCTCGCGGTCGTCGTCGCCGGCGTCGCTGCGCTATTCGCCGCCCTCGGCGGCTTGGCCGGATACAAGTTCGGACAATCATCGCCGACGCCCATCGTTATTCAGGTTCCGGCCCCGACAGCACAAGCCAAGTAAACACATGGACATCGCTCGATTGATCTACGAAAAGGGCCTGCGGGTCGGACCAGACCCGGCCGGTCACTACGTCTACCTTTGGAGCCACGACGGCGTCGCCCGCTACGTTGGCCGAGGCAGGGAAAATGCTCGAGGCCGGCCGCGCTGGCTGGCTCACGCCACACCCAAGGTCAACGCTTCCAACCAACCGTGGCGGCTATATTCCGAGAAGCACGTTCGCGAAATGTCGTGCTCGATCGTGGCCGAAGGGCGCGACGACGAGAGCGCGGCTGCGGACATCGAGGCGGCCGAGATTGCCCGCCACGGCTTGCTCAAAGATGAGACCGGAACGCTTCTCAACGACAAACGCGGCTCGGCCTTCTATGGCCGGGTCGGGAAGGGCCAGCGCACCTCAACCTACCCTGGCCATCAGGAATGGGTGAAGATCCGGAACGCGGGCCGCTTCCCGCTGGACGCGGTGTTGCGGCGGGTCGTTCACGGCAATCCCAAGAAGCCGGGTTCGCCGGGCGCGGCTTACATCGAACTGTATCCGCAGCCGGGCGAGACCATCATCGTGCGCGAGATATATGAGCGCGGCCGGGCGAAGGGCTTAACCGATGCCCAGCAGCACAATCATCTCTCCTGGGATTTGTTGCACGGCTTCATCGAAATCGTGAAGCCCGCGCCATGAGCGTTCGCAAACTGCGCTACATCGACAAGCTGAAAGGCGCCGGCATTGGCAATGGGTTAGGAGAGCGAGCATGAAGCACATTTGTTTGATCATGGTCGTGCTGGCGTTTGGCGTCGGCACGGCGGACGCCCAGCAGCAGCGGACATTCTATGATGCTAACGGCCGCGTCACCGGTCGCGCTGCAACCGATTCGCAGGGCACGACGACGTACTACGACTCGCGCGGCAACGTCGTCGGCCGATCCTCAAAATAACTGCTTATGAAACGGCCACCTTATAACAACTCCGGCTTATCGAACGGCGCGGCCCACATATCAAACCATTTGCCTTCGATCCTGCGTCGATAGTCGTCGGCAATTTCTTGCATGATCGCAATCTCGCGGTCGTCATCGCTTATGCTGCGCCGCAACGCCAGCTCGCGCTCGACGCATTTTAGTTTGGTCGCCGCGTCAAACATTAGAGTCGGCCCTTTCGTCATTGGGATCTGCCGGTTGCTTCGGCGCGCGGCGGCGCGTTGCATCGGCCGCGAGCTGGTCGATCTCATCACGCATCGCGTCGATGGCACCGTTGAGATGCGGAAGCGACCGGCCGAGAGTCAGCACGGCCAAATATTTCGCGACGAAGCTTTCCAGTTCGTGTTTGGCCCGCTCAATGACCTGCACTCGCAAGTCCCGATCGCCCATAATGCGGCGGCGCGTGACATAGCCGCGGTGATCGTCCGGAGTCCTGACCGAATAAAACGCGCGGTCAGATACTGTCGGATTGTTCCTCACCTCGACGTGAACAATCCGAAGGCGGTTGACGAAATGCCGCGCCTGGTCGAGCCGGTAAAGGTGCGCCGCATGCTTCTCGTTCCAGTCGAATAAATCATGACACGGATGCGAACGATTCCGCGCTTGCTCGACAATCTTCTCTGTCGCCACCGCGGAAGGATCGGCACCATCCGCAAGCTGCTCGATAAAGTCGCCAAAGATCTGCGCTTCGATCGCAGGCGCCGGGCCGCCTAATCTCCATTGATAGATCGTCATTTCCGCTGCTCCGTTGTTTGATCAAAAAAGGTCCTGCCGTTCCACTGCCCGCCGCTGCCAGCCGGTGCCAGCCTTGCCGATGCTGGCCATTCCGTTCCTGCCAATCCATTCCTGCCGTTCCGCTGCTGGCCTGTGCCCGCCGTTGCAGGCCACTGCACGCCTTGCCATTCCTGCCGCTCCATTCCGCTCCTGCCACTCCGATGCTTGCCGATGCCAGCCTCGCCAATGCCCGCCTCGCCGCTCCTGCCGTTCCATTGCTGTGCCGTGCCTGCCATGCCGCGCCAGTGCGCGCCTCTCCTGCCATTCCGTTGCTTGTCGTGCCGATGCTTGCCCTTGCGGGCCATTGCTTGCCACTGCACGCCTTGCCATTCCTGCCGTTCCAATGCCGGCCGGTGCGTGCCCATGCTTGCCAAGCCAATGCTCGCCGCTCCTGCCATTCCGATGCCAGCCATGCCATTGCTGTGCGTGCCGATGCTTGCCGATCCACTCCTGCCGTTCCATTGCCGGCCGGTGCTTGCCGTGCCTGTGCACGCCGCTGCCCGCCAAGCCACTCCTGCCATTCCTATGCCAGCCGCGCCGATGCGTGCCCGTGCACGCCGTTGCTAGCCACTGCTCGCCGAGCCCATCCTGCCGCTCCAATGCTCGCCAGTGCGTGCCGCGCCGGTGCTTGCCACTGCCCGCCAGACCATTCCTGCCATTCCATTGCTTGCCGATGCCTGCCGTTGCTTGCCGTTGCGAGCCTCTGCCTGCCACTGCGCGCCATGCCACTCCTGCCGTTCCACGCCGGTGCATGCCCGTGCGTGCCAGTGCCTGCCGAGCCGGTGCATGCCGCGCCGCTCCTGCCATTCCGATGCTCGCCGCGCCGTTGCTGTGCGATGCTTGCCATTGCAGGCCACTGCGCGCCTCGCCTTGCCACTCCTGCCGTTCCAATGCCTGCCGCTCCAATGCGCGCCTATGCCCGCCGCTCCGTTGCTCGCCGATCCACTCCTGCCGATCCGATCCGGTGCTCGCCATTGCCCGCCGCTGCTTGCCATGCCGCTCCTGCCATTCCAATGCGCGCCGATGCTGTGCGGGCCATTGCGGGCCATTGCCGGCCGTTGCCCGCCGCGCCCATGCGTGCCGCTGCATGCCATTCCTGCCGTTCCAATCCGTGGCGAGCCACGCCACGCCGCGCCGCGCCTATGCTTGCCCTGCCATTCCTGCCAATCCGATGCCCGCCACTGCTTGCCCTGCCATTCCGATGCGAGCCGGTGCGAGCCAGTGCTTGCCCTGCCGTTCCTGCCATTCCATTGCTGTGCGTTGCCTGCCGATACGTGCCGATCCGGTGCGAGCCGATCCGGTGCGAGCCTCGCCATTCCTGCCGTTCCATTGCCCGCCAGGCCATTCCATTGCTCGCCGCGCCAATGCCAGCCCTTCCTTTGCCAGCCGGTCCACTCCTGCCATTCCACTGCCTGCCGGTGCCTGCCAATGCGATGCTTGCCTCGCCACGCCATGCCCAACCGCTCCTGCCATTCCGATGCGCCGTTCCATTCCTGCCGCGCCAGTGCTTGCCACTGCCCGCCACTGCCTGCCGAGCCATTCCTGCCGCTCCAATGCCTGCCTATGCGGGCCCGGCCGATGCCTGCCGGTGCGTGCCATTGCCAGCCTTGCCATTCCTGCCACTCCGATGCGCGCCGCGCCGCTGCATGCCGGTGCGTGCCAGTGCGCGCCAATGCTTGCCTTGCCTCGCCACTCCTGCCATTCCAATGCCCGCCATTGCATGCCGCTGCCAGCCAATGCTTTGCTCGCCACGCCAATGCCTTCCATTCCATTCCGGCGCGGCCGTGAAGCAAACAAACACTTCACGGCCGCGCAAACCCTTCAACCTATTCGGCCGCGATCAACTCCGCCGCATCAAACAATTTTCCATCTTCGAATTGCTCGATCTCTGCCGCCGTTGCGAGACGCCAAGTTCCAAAAGTTCCGGATTTGCTTTCTTTGCTACCAGGGCGCCATTCGCACAGCCCCTCGATGTGTCCCGCGATCGCGATGCCTTGCAAAAGTTGAGAGGGCGAGATCATGGATGGTAAAAATTGAATGCCGACCAACACCCCCCACGGCCAAAATTCGGGACGGTGGCGAATATCGACGACGCCGCTCGCATTGCGCACCACGTCTGTTCGCATGCGGGGATTGTCTTTGGTGGTGATAATGCGGACGAGATTTGTTGCTAAGTCGTCAGGATGAACACGTAGGCTCTTGGCGGTTCTCAGCGTCACCCCGCTCCCTTTAGGAAAACCGCAGGAGAATGCCGCCTTGATGCCGCCTGCCGGAATTCCATCGGAGCCGTCCGAGAGCCGGTAACGAGCCGCCTGGAAATTTGCTTCCGGGTCTTTCGGGTCGCGGCCTTCGCTCGCCTTCCCCATGTGTTTGTCCAAAATCGAATGGATCAACTTGCTGCTAAATTTGTGTGTGATGACCGGCGATGTTCCGATCAGCAGCGTCGTCATGCTCAAAGTCTTGACGCCCGGGATCGTCATGATGCCGGTCTTGCTGGTGTTGATTGCCGTCTTCGGCGGTGCCTCGACCGCGGTTTCGATCTTCGCCTTTGCCTTGGCAACCGTCTTGGTCTTCGTTTTCTCAAGCATGGGCTTTGGTCCTTGTGGTTTTACGCCAGCGCCGGGATGGTGCTGGCGGCGCAGTTTGAAGGCTAAAAGGGGCGAGCCCCTGCAGCAGGAAGCGGCCGCACATTGGTGAGCGCTTCGCGCCTGGTCATGCCACGTTTGCGCTCGCTGAGATTGACGGCGTGCAATCGGCCGTCGCGGACAAGATTGCGCAGGGTTTCAACTGAGACGCGGCGCAATGCGGCGGCTTCGGTCAAGCTGACAACTCCGTCGAGCCATTGTTCATGCTCGGGTGAATTTATCCTGGGCGGCACGGCTCATTCTCCGTTTGTGATGGGGCCTTTGGCGACGATGCTTGGCAGCGGATCTTCTGCGGGCGGCGGCGGTATCGCCAGCGGCGGCAGTTTTGCGCGCACACCGCCGAGCTGATCGATCGCGGCGAAGCCATCGAGCAGCACCTTGCTGGCCGTGGTGTATTGCGCGGCAATGACCGCAATCGTCTGCCGAGTATGGTCGACCTCGGCGAGCAAGCCGAGTTCGCGCAACTTGATTTGATCGACTTCGGTCTCGGCGAGCAGCGCCCGATTGCGCCAGTCGGCGAGTTCACGCTCGAGATCTGCGTTATGCGCAACCACGTCGAGATAGCGTTGCGCGGCGCGCTTGGCCTCGTCGGCATATTCGTTGTGCGTCGGCGCGCGCATCGGCCTACCTTGCGGCGTCTCCGTGACGGGCGGTGCTCCCTTAAATCGCTCGAGCATTGGCTGTCCTCCCATTTCAGATCGTATTGACGGCGTGGCGGATGTCGGACATTGCTGAATGTGCCTCGTCGATCGCGTCGTCGAGATGTTTGCGGTGAAGCGTGATCTTCTCGTCGACTGGCAATTGGTCTGCCATCAGCTCGGCGGCGCTCGATATCCTCATCAAAGCGAGATTGAGCCGATCGGTGGCGCGTAAATTTTGGGTTCGTCTTGCCATTAGATGTGCTCCCTAGATTTTTCCCATTTTACTGCACCCACTGCGTTCGATTTCGATCTTAAATACGCAGGCATCTGCATCGTTGGCGTTTGCTGATGGCGTGTTTGTTCTGATGTAGACCCGCTCACCGATGGATTCATTGGCATCAATACGTTGCCAATAATCTGGCCCCACTGTCGAAAACAGGTCGCCGGGATGCAGATCGCGGCCTGCTACGCTGGTGGCTTTTACTTTCATGGATCACTCGCTAAAGCTCGGCAGCGGCGAGCCGTCGAAGCCGGCCTGCCAGCACAAATGCTCGCGGGTGCGATCTTTGTTACGGTATTCGGGCGGCGATCCTTTACGCTCGCCATTGCTGGCGCGCCATTTTTTGCCGCGCTCGTAGGCCTCTTCGAGTTCGGCCGCCGCCGCGGGAGCAGGTGTTTGCTCACTACCGCCCTCCGCTGGCGTTATGACTTCGGAGGCCGAGGCAAAAAAATCGAGCGCGCTGCCGGCGGCGCGCTGCTCGTCCCGCGATGGCGGCGTCTCGATGCCGAGCGATGCCTGCTCGTCGCGCTGCAGGAAGTGATCGACGTCGCTCGACTTCGGCAGCAGTTTCGCCAAGGCGCGTAATGCAGTCTTTTTTTGCATCTCGGATTCCCACATTTTCCAAGGTGCATCGTCGCGAGAGGCCCGGCTCATATTGCGGCGTTTATTTATTTCCTTGAGCGTCATCGGCTCGACAAAAAATCCGCCATCGACGGTTGTCGCCGCCGCGTAAACCAGCTTGACTTTGCGGTCGCCGGTCTGCTCGTAGTCTGGAACGTGCTTGAAATGCTCGCCGGCCTCGTCGGTCCAGTGCGCGAATTCTTCGCCTTCGTAAACAATGCTGGCGCCAATCCATTTGAAGGTTCCGGAATTGCGAAACTTTTTCAGCAAACCCTGATACATCGGCAAATAGTTTGCGGTGCTTTTGTAAGCGACGATGGCGGCCTCGCTGCCGTCCGGCATAAGCCCGTCCTGGGCGCAGCGCATGCAGGCAACAAACAGGCTGCGCTTGTCGCAGGCGAGCAAATCGGGATTGATCTGCACCGCGGTCATCACCGCCGCGACAAAGCGTTCGGGTTTGATATGCGGTGGCAGCGCGCTGCGCAGCGAGTCAATGCGCTCGTTGAGATAATTGCGCAGCACGATGATCGGATGTGGCGGCTTGGTGGTTTCGGCGTTGGCGACGGCGGTCTCAGCCATTTGCTTGATCCTTGTGATGAATGCGCAGCGTGCGAATGTCCTTCGCTGGCACGGTGTATTGATCGCGATGATATGACTTCCAGGTGATAGACCAACCGGGCAAGCCGACGATACGATCTGCATCACGCATGAGATATTTTATTTGGGTTTCTATTTCCTGCTTGCGGTCGTCGAAGCGCGACAGCTGCGCCATAATTGCCTCGCGCTGATCGAGCAGCCCCAGCAGCTCGTTGTCGCCGCCGAGATCGATCGACTTGCCGGGAACTTCGTGCGGCGCGATCAGCGCCAGGAGTTCGGCGTCTTTGCCGTAGTCGGGATCCGGCTCGCGCCCAGCCTCGACGTCATTCCAGAACTGTTTGACAGCGTCGCGGATTCTTTGCTGCACAACAGGCAGCAGCTCCACCTCGCGGATGACGCAGCTCAGATCATAGGCATCGACCTTCAGCGCGGCGACGACCGCGAAAGCGGCGCCGGTTAGCGCGGCTTCGGTGGTGACCTGCAACTCGATCCATAGCGGTGTCTTGCCGTCCTGCCATTCGCGCTCGAAGACGCTTGGCGCGGCGGTTTTCAGCTGCAAAACGCCGAGGCCGCGCTCGTCGCCATGAATGAAATAGTCCGGCGTGGCGCCGAGACGGCAATCTGGGTCGCGAAAATAGAACTGGCTTTTCTCAAGCAGCCAGTCCGGCCGCTGTTCGCCGACCGCGAGCGCGGCTGCGGGTTCCATCAGCCGGCCGCGGCGTAGTACCGGATTGTCGGCGTCGCTGAACTCGACGCCGCTGTGCTGCATATAAAGCTTAAGCGCAGTCAGATAAGGATGAACGCCGTACAATGCACCAATTGTGCTGGCAGTTACGTCACGCTTTCTCAAGTCGAGCCACTGCGAACGGCTTGTGATTAAATGCTTTTCTATCATCTAAGCCACCACGATACGCGGTTGAGCAACTGTCTAACAGTTACGCGGTATTGTCGGCTGATGTCGGTCTTTGACGTTAATGCGCAGTTTCGAAGTAGGCTTTCCTAAAAAGTATTTTGCCCACGAGATAAAATAATTTCAAGCTGTGCACGCTGGTTTTTAGGTGGCGCAATAATGCGCACTTTTTTAAGGGTTGGAAATTCCTAACGAAAATGCGGCAAATATTACGTCGCGCGTAAGATATTTATTTTTCAGAGCGGTGATTAGTTCGCCCAAACACCAGCTAAACCTAGCACAATCGAGTAATGCGTCAAGGCGCGATGCTGGACGATTGCGAGGTCGCGACGCATTGTGTTCGCGCGAAACCTCCGTCGATTGTTCCTAGGGACGCGCCATGACTGCCGCGACTTGCCCGCATTGCGGCCAGCGCATTCTGACGCGGCATGGCGTTCGATTGTCACCGCTGCTCAGCGAGATTTTTGGCGTCATCGAAAAGGCCGGCGAGCACGGCGTGACGGCATGGGCTTTGATGGTGCGTCTGTATCCGGGCTTGCCGGATGCACAGGCGCGCGCGCGGATCAAATCCAATGTTTGGCGGATCAACAATTGCTTTTCCGGGACCAATATTCGCGTGCGGCTCGGCGGCAAGCTGGCGCCTTATCGCGTGGTCCGGATCAGACAAATGGCCAGTGCCGCATCTGGAGCACGAGAATGACCCCCGACAAATGCTGTGCTTGCGAAGCCGAAATTGTTTACGGCAAAACGCATGAGATGACGATCACCAAATCCGGCACAACGCGAGTCACGACGTGGTGCCAGGAGTGCGCCATAAATTACGCATGGGCATCGTGGCCAGAGGATTATGGTCCATGCCCACATCAACAACATCGAGCTGGGCACTGTTAGGAGCATGCGCATGATGACCGAGCTTACCGAGGGTAATGCATGACCGCGAACCGCCCACATCTCATGCCGGTTGGGCTGACTGGAATTCCTCGGGCCGACGCGGAGATCAGGCGCACAATCGAAACGCTGCGCGTAGCGCAATTTGAGCAAGATCCCTTGTTTGATGTCGGCGATTCTTTCCGGCTATCGCTGTGCAATTCAGCCGTAAAGCGCGAGGGGGTAATCATCGAGGCCGCGATCAAGGATGCTGTAGAGCAAACACCGTATTTGCGCTTGTTTGAAGAAAGGGGAGGTCTGCACCGTCACGTGGACGTGCAGTTCGAATTGATTGAAAATGGCTGGCTCGTCGCGTTAGAGATCAAGCGCGGGGCATTGCACGATTCCACTAAGATACGTCAATTCCGCGCCGATTTGATTGGAATTCCGCCGTTGCTCTGCACTGCGTTGCCGTTGTTTCCCGCCGAAAATATTCGCTTTCACATCGTCTTTATCAGTGGCAACGCGCCGATCCGAGAAGGACTCAATCTGGACGATCTCGCGCGTCTATATGGCTTGCACGCTCGCTCGCATGTCATGACCGCGCGGCAGCGTTATTCAACATCAATCAGATCAGTGTTGCGAGAGCGCGGACTGTAACCATGAAGGTGAAACATAAAATGACGACAAGGTGGGGCCTCAATTTATTTTCTCGTCTAAGGAACGGTGGGGTGTGGGGGATACCGCGCAGCGGGGTCGTTTTTCAAAAGCAGAAAGATGATCTGGTTTGGGTTGGCAGTGTCCCACCAAACGGCTCGCTCGCACTCCCCGTGGACGCCTATGTTGTTCAAGAAAGCGAATTTCTTACGGCGCGGGAGAAGTTTGCGGAGGTTGGTATTTTGGTTACGAAGGCCGCTGTGATCGAGAAATTTGAAAATATGGATGAGGCGACAGCGCGATGGGAGGATAGCAAGTCATGAGCGACGAATTTACCAAAATTGCTGGGAAGCTTCTCACCAATGTCCGCGATCTGGTCGATTGGGGCATCGAGGGCGGACACACGACCGCAGAGCAATTGCGGTTGACCGTCGAGGCGCGGCGGGCGACGGCCGCCAAGCTCGTCGAAGGCGGCCTGTCACAGCGGCAAGCCGCCAAAGCGTTGGGGGTCGATCAGGCAACGGTCAGTCGCGACGTGATGCGGAATGCATCGAAAAGTGATGCAAAGCGCATCACAACAACCAAGGCCGAGAAGCGGGCGCAGCGCGAAATTGATCTCGCAAGCCAGCAAGTCGCGCTGCCGGGCAAGCGCTACGGCGTCATTGTTGCTGACTCTGAATGGCGCTTCGAGCCATATAGCCGCGAGACCGGCATGGATCGCGCCGCCGATAATCATTATCCGACGAGTGTGACAGAGATTATTGCAGCGCGCGACGTGCCGAGTATCGCGGCCGACGATTGTGTTTTGTTCTCATGGGCGACGGTGCCGATGCTGCGTGACGCAATGCTTGTGATGGAGGCGTGGGGCTTCACGTACAAGTCGCACGCTATTTGGGACAAGGTCTATATCGGTACCGGCTACTGGTTTCGCAATCGCCATGAACTTCTGCTGGTCGGCACCAAGGGCGCAATCCCAGCTCCCGCGATGGGAGATCAATTCGCTTCGGTAATGACGATCGCGCGCAAGGAGCATTCAGCAAAGCCCGACCAGTTTCTCGAAATGATCGAGCAGTATTTTCCAACTCTGCCGAAGATCGAGCTGAACCGTCGCGGTCCGGCGCGGCCGGGATGGGATGCTTGGGGCAATGAGGCCGAAACTGCGGCGGCAGCCGAATGATAAACGCGAACCGTCGAGCAGTTTGAATAATGACGACAATATTAGCCCTCGATCTCGCTACCGTTACCGGCTTCGCGCGCGGCGACGTTGCGCGGCCTATGCCGACGCCAATCGCTGGCTCGATCCGCTTCGGCAAGACAGGCGCGTCGGACAACGCGGTGTTTGCGCATTGCATGAGCTGGATCTCGGAGCTACTGGAGCCGCAGCCGCGTCCGGATTTTATTGCGATCGAAGCCATGTTGCCGCCCGGTGCCATGGTCGGCGCAACGACGCGCGAAGTGCGCGATCGCCTGGCGGGCCTACACGGCATCGTTCGCGCGGTGGCGCATCTGCGCGGCATCGATCGCATCGAGGCTTATCGCGTTGGCGACGTCAGGGCTCACTTCATCGGCGAACGCGGCCTCAAACGCGACGCAGCAAAGCGTGCCGTTATGTATCGCTGCGCGCAACTTGGCTGGCAGGCACCCGACGACAATGCCGGCGACGCGCTGGCTCTATGGTCACACGCGGCGGCACAGATCGATCCCAATCATGCGTTGATGTTGTCGCCGTTATTCAACGCGAGCCTACGACGGAGTCCCGAGCATGTCGGAAGAAATCACCTTCATAGAACGACCAGTATGGCCACGAGCGCGAAGCTATCGTTTGGTGCTGCCGTCCGAGTCCGCCGCATTGTTTGAGGCCGCCGCAGCCAAGCGCGGCTTAGCGCCCAAAACACTGCTGAAAAAAATCATGCTGATCCTGCTGGACGACAATTTGTTAGACGCGGTGATCGATGACGGAGCCGAGTCAAAAGTTTCAAGCGCGATGTGAAGCGCGGGCGCAACTGTGGCAACTCGGGCGAGCTAACAGGTCCGTATGATGGTTGTTGATTTCGACAAGTTGCGCGCGGACATCACGCGGGAGAACGCGATTGAATTGCTCGCGGGTGTGCGCTGCGGTGAATGCAACGCAGCGGGCGAATACATTTTGTTCAGCGAAATCAATAACAACGGCGTCGGCATCCGGTGCAAAACCTGCGGCAAATATCATCCGTTCGTCAAACAAAAAATTATGTGGCTGCGTGGCCACGGAAAGCGCCGGGCAAACGACATCGT
>DASXJB010000067.1:0-8354 GCA_036497645.1 Xanthobacteraceae bacterium | reverse complement strand
ATATCTCGGCCGCGTCGTCACCGGACGCATCAACGCCGGCTCGGTGAAGGCCAATCAGACCGTGAAAGTCCTCGACCGCAACGGCGATGTCATCGAGGAAGACCGCGTCACCAAGGTGCTGGCTTTTCGCGGATTGGAGCGTGCGCCCATCGAGGAAGGCTTCGCCGGCGACATTGTCGCCATTGCCGGCCTCCCCGAAGCCTTTGTTTCGCACACGCTATGCGCGCCGGAAGTGACCGAGCCCCTGCCGGCGCAGCCGATCGACCCGCCGACGCTGACCATGACATTCCGCATCAACGATTCGCCGCTCGCCGGCACCGAGGGCGACAAAGTGCAAAGCCGCGTCATTCGCGAACGGCTGTTGCGTGAAGCCGAAGGCAATGTGGCGCTGCGCATCGCGGATTCCATCGAGAAGGATTCGATGGAGGTCGCCGGCCGCGGCGAATTGCAGCTTGGTATTTTGATCGAGACCATGCGGCGCGAGGGCTTCGAACTATCGGTGTCGCGGCCGAAAGTGCTGTTCCGGCATGATCCGTCCGGCGAACTCCTCGAACCGATCGAGGAAGTCGTGATCGATGTCGACGAGGAACACGCCGGCGTCGTTGTGCAGAAACTCGCCGAACGCAAGGGCGAGATGATCGAGATGCGCCCGTCCGGCGGCGGCCGCGTGCGGCTCATCTTCTATGCGCCGACGCGCGGGCTGATCGGCTATCACGGCGAGCTTCTCACCGACACGCGCGGAACCGCCGTGATGAATCGGCTGTTCCACGCTTACGGCCCGCATCGCGGCGAGATTTCCGGCCGGCGTAACGGCGTGCTGATCTCAACCGATCAAGGAGAGGCGGTCGCCTATGCGATGTGGAATCTGGAAGATCGCGGCCCGATGATGATCGAGCCCGGCTGGAAGGTCTATCGCGGCATGATCGTGGGCGAGCACACCCGCGGCAACGACCTTGAAGTCAACGTGCTCAAGGGCAAGAAGCTCACCAATATCCGCACCCACTCCAAGGATGAAGCGATCAGGTTGACGCCGCCGATTCGCATGACGCTGGAAAAGGCGCTGGCTTATATCGAGGACGATGAACTGGTCGAGGTGACGCCGAAATCGATTCGGCTACGCAAGAAATTGCTCGATCCCAACGAGCGCAAACGCGACGAGCGGCGCAAAGAAACCGAGCGCGTTTGAGCGCACCTGCGTTCCCGTCGCACCGCCGTCAGCGATGAATCGACCCTATCTTGTCACAAATTCCGGCGTCTGGAACGCGAGCGTGGCAAAAAGTCCGCAACCGTGACGCTATTGCAACAGCGCGACAGGATTGCGCGCCAGAGCTGCATTTTCCTGTTTGCAATTCTGGCATAGCCCATGCCTTTTCGCTAATAATCGATAGCGTAGAAGTGACGGGAGAACCTTGCAGGCCGCCGGCTTGCTTGGTTTGATCCAACCAGGAGTTTGCCGCCTCAGCGCGAGAATTTCGCGCCGAAAGTGTCGAGACCGCATCATGAGCTTCGCATCATGAGCACCATCCTCATCGAAATACGCCGCGCCAAGGCGAGCGATGCCGCCGCGGTTGCCGAAGCCCATGATGAGGCGTGGCGGACGGCTTACCAGGGAATCATTCCAGGCGCCGAGCTGCGCCGCCTTATCAATCGGCGCGGTCCGGCATGGTGGGACAGCGCTATCCGCAAGGGCAGCCGCATCGCGCTCTTGCAATTCGGCGATAAGATCGCGGGCTACGCCAATTACGGCCGCAACCGCGCGCGCAGTCTCTATTACGACGGCGAAATCTACGAGCTTTATCTCCGCCCGGAATACCAGGGCCTCGGCTTTGGCCGGCGGCTATTCACGGCGGCGCGGCGCGATCTGGCGCAGAGCGCGCTCAAATCGCTGATCGTCTGGGCGCTGTCAGAAAACGAAAACGCGGTCGAATTCTATCGCGCGCTGGGCGGCAAGCCGGTGGCGCGGTCGTCGGAAAAATTCGGCGCGCGCGTGCTCGACAAGGTCGCCTTCGGCTGGAGCAATTAATCAGAGGTCGGATAGGGTCTGATCTCTAACACCCGACCTCAAACCTCCGGCGCCGGCAAGCCGGCCTGCATGCAGGCGGCACGCAGCGTATTCAAGAGCAGGCACGCGATCGTCATCGGCCCGACGCCGCCCGGCACCGGCGTAATCGCGCCGGCGACTTCAAGCGCCTCGGCAAAATTGACATCGCCGACGATGCGGGATTTGCCGCCCGCGGTGACGCGGTTGATACCGATATCGATCACCGTTGCGCCCGGCCTGATCCAGTCGCCGCGAATGTATTCGGCGCGGCCGATGGCGACGCAGAGGATCTCGGCGCGACGGCACAAAGCCGGCAGATCGCGGCTGCGGGTATGCGCGATCGTCACCGTCGCATTTTCCTTGAGCAGAAGCTGCGCCAGCGGATTGCCGACGATATGCGAGCGCCCGACCATCAGCGCCTCGCGGCCGGCGAGCGACGGCCGCACCGTTTTGATCAATTTAATGCACGCGATCGGGGTGCACGGCGCGAGCGACGGCAGGCCGGTGAACAGCCGCCCGGCATTGAGCGGGTGAAAGCCGTCCACGTCTTTATCCGGATCGATGCTGGCGACGATGCGTTTGGTGCTGATCTGCGGCGGCAGTGGCATCTGCACCAGAACGCCGTGCACCGCCGGATCGGCGTTGAGCTTTTGCACCAACGATATGAGCTCCGCCTCGCTCACGCCCGCGGGCAAATGATGATCGAACGGCCGCATGCCGACTTCCGCCACGGCGCGCGATTTGCTGGCGACATAGGATTGACTGGCCGGATCGTCGCCGAGCAGTACCACCGCAAGCCCCGGCACGATGCCATGCGCGGCGCGCAAGCGCTGCGACTCGGCTTTTACCGCGGCGCGCAGACCGGCGGCGATGGTCTTGCCGTCAATGATGGTCGCGCTCATGCGCTGCCCTTTGCGCTGCCTTTGGTCAGCCGGTCGAGTATCGCGTCGAGCATTCGCGGATCGCCGGTAATGCGCAAGCGCTTGATGCGCGCCCCCTCGCCCGCCGCGATCTCGACCCGCCGCGGCGCAAGTCCGAGTTCGTGAGCAAGGAGCCGGCATAGCGCCTCATTGGCCTGTCCCTCGAACGGCGCGGCGCGCACTTTTGCCTTAAGAACGGTGCGGCCATCGGCGCGGCGTTCGACGCCTTCGATCGCGTCACGCCCGCTGCGCGGCGTCAGCCGCACATCGAGCGCGATGCCGTCCGCCAATTGAACCCATGGCTTTGTGCTCATGGCTTCGCAGCGATTGCTGCCAAGCGTTAAATGAACAGCTTGGCAATATTGGGCAGGATGACCGATTGAATGAAAAGAATAATGAGAAACAAGATGATTGGCGAAATGTCGATGCCGCCCATGTTCGGCAACAGGCTGCGGATGGGGCGCAATGCCGGTTCGGTGAGGCGATAGAGCAGTTCGGCGATCATGCGCACAACCGGATTTCGCGTGTTGACGACATTGAACGCGATCAACCAGCTCAGGATCGCCATGGCGATGACGATATAAACGTAAATCGTGAGCAGATAAGAGATGAATTGAAGAAGCTCGATCATTGCCCGCCCCAGCTCGAGTGCCGTGGCGCAGGGTTTACCGGTGTTGCCGCGCCGGAACAAGCCGATGCCGCCGCGCTGACGCGGCTTCCCGTGGCCATCCTTGACACCCGAAACCGGCGGTCCTAAATGGCGGCCACTCGCCAAAAACCTCTCCAAATCGGCCCGGTTTACACGTCCGGCGTGGCCGTAGCTCAGTTGGGAGAGCGCCTCGTTCGCAATGAGGAGGTCAGGGGTTCAACTCCCCTCGGCTCCACCAGCCGTCTCGTCACAGAATACGCCTGCCCGGCTGCGGCAATTGGTTGTGGGGCGGACTTTTAGCCCGAACCTTGCCATGCTTTGCTCCTAAAAGAGCCTACGATTGACTGGCGTCCTACTGCGACGGAATCGAGGAATCTCCATGCGGGGCTCGCGCGCCGTCAAAGCGATGGTTTTCGTGCTGGCGTTTGTCTTGGCGCATGCGGGTGTCGCATTGCCGGCGAGCGCAGCGCCATGCGGCGGCGATTTCGCGAGCTGGTTGCAAGGCGTGCAGCAGGAAGCCGCCGGCAAAGGCATTTCGCAAGCGACGATCCAATCAGCGCTCGGCGGCGTGAGCTTCGATCCGGGCATCATCGCCCGCGATCACGCCCAAGGCGTGTTCCGGCAGAGCTTCGACCAGTTCGCCGGCCGCATGGTGCCGCCGCGGCTCGCCCGCGGCCGGCGCATGATGCAGCAATATGCCTCGGTGCTCAGCGGCTTCGAGCAACGATATGGCGTGCCCGGGTCAGTCCTGGTCGCCATCTGGGGATTGGAAACCGACTTCGGCGCCGACAGCGGCCACTTTCCGACAATCCGCTCGCTCGCTTCGCTCGCCTACGATTGCCGCCGGCCGGATAAGTTCCGCGGCGAACTCATCGCCGCACTGCAGATTGTCGATCGCGGCGACATGAGCCCGGCCGACATGCGCGGCGCTTGGGCCGGCGAAATCGGCCAGACGCAATTCCTGCCGTCCTCGTATCTCAAATACGCAGTCGGGCGCGACCTCATTCACAATCCGACCAATGCGCTCGCCTCGACCGCCAACTATCTGAAAGGCTATGGCTGGCAGCGCGGCCAGCCCTGGGGTGAAGGCACCGCCAATTTCCAGGTGCTGCTGCAATGGAATTCATCGCAGGTCTACACCAAGACGGTGGCCTATTTCGCGCAGCAGCTCGGCGGCGCGGGCGAGTGACTGCCGGCGCCTTAATCCGCGGCCGCCAATAGCGATTGGCCAACGCTCTCTTTCGCGCCGATCCAGCGCTCCAAAAAAACCTTGAGCCAAGCCCGCGCCGAAAAGTCGTACACCGCGCGATCGGCGAAATGGGTGTGGCGCGGCTTCGCGCCCGGCATGGCCAAGCGCTCATGCCCGGTCGTGGTCCAGCGGTGCATCATCGCGTGCGTGACTTCCGGATGAAATTGCAGCGCGAAAGCGCGGCCGAAGCGGATCGCCTGCACTTCGAATATGTCGCCTTCGGCGAGAAGCTCGGTGCCGTAGGGCACGTCGAAGCCCTCGCGATGCCATTGGTAGACGCATTCCGGCCAGGTCTCGACAACCGCGAGTCCGGCAGGTGTCGGCCGCACCGGATAGTAGCCGACCTCGGCATGGCCGCTCGGGTGGCGGTACACCTTGCCGCCAAGAAATTTGGCGCACATTTGCGCGCCGAGACAGATGCCCAGAAACGGCTTGTTCTCGCGCAGCGGCACGCAGATCCATTCAATCTCGCGGCGAATGAAGTCGTCGCCGTCATTGGCGCTCATCGGGCCGCCGAAGATGACCGCGGCGGAATGCTCGGCCAGGGTGGCGGGCAGCGGGTCGCCGAAACGCGGCCGCCGCACGTCCAGCGTGTAGCCGAGTTGTTGCAGGGCATAGCCGAGGCGGCCCGGCGTCGAATGCTCCTGGTGCAGAATGATCAGGACCGGATGCCGCATGAACCGATCAAAGCTGGTTAAGCTCTGCACCCTCGTTACCGCGACCGTCCGCGCGATCTATTTTTCGGCCCCGGCCGCGCGGGTCTGGTCCACCAAGCGCAGGAGGAGCGCATGCGGGACCAAACGCATTAAAGACACCACAATCCTATTGCCTATTCCCGCGATCACGACACGCTTACCGGCCATGAACGCGTCATAGCCAATCTGCGCTACGCGCTCGGCTGAAAGCTCCAGCATTCGCGCCGCAGCAGGGAGCGATAGCCCGGCCCGGGCCTGGAATTCGGTCGGTACCGGCCCCGGACACAGTGCGGTGACGCGCACGCCGCGCTCTGACAATTCGCGATGCAGCGCCTCGCTGAACGACAGCACGTAGGCTTTGCTTGCATAGTAGACGGCCATGCCGGGCCCGGGCAGGAAGGCGGCGAGCGAAGCGACATTGAGAATGCCTCCGCGATGCCGCGCCAAGCTGTCGACGAACATCAGCGACAGTTCGGTCAGCGCCCGCACATTGAGATCGATCATCGCCAGTTGTTCGTCACGGGACAGCGCCGCCGCCGCGCCGCGAAGACCAAAGCCGGCATTGTTGACGACGATCGCCGGCTCTAGACCCAACGACGACAGCTCCGCGGCGATGGCCGAGGCGCCGTCGCGGCGTTCGAGATCCACCGTGATTAGGGTCGGCCGGGGACGGCCGGTTGCGGCGATTTCGCCGGCAAGCGCCTCGAGCCGATCCTGCCGCCGCGCCACCAAAGCGATCTCGTGACCGTGCGCGGCAAAAACCTTGGCCAAGGCGGCGCCGATGCCGGACGACGCGCCTGTAATCAGGACGACCGGCTTCATGACGTTTCACCGCCGATCCGGCGGCGCAATTCGATGCGCTCGCGCGGCGACACGCCGAGCAGATCGGCGGCGCGCCATAGCAAATTGTCCTCGAGCTCGTCGCGCTGGCCGTCGGCGAACACGATTTCCCACATCATCTCGATGACGCGGGCGCGGCCCGGCTCGTCGAGCGAGCGATTGAGCAAGCTGGTGAAATGATAGAGATCGACCGACTCGTGCTCGGCCGCGGTCGCCTTGGCGATCAGCTCATCGGTCGCTTCATCGCTGAGCGCGAAACGCTGCTTGATGACGCTGCGGAGCTTGTCGCGCTCGCGCTGCGACATTTCTCCATCGATCGCCGCGGCGTGCACCAGCAATGCGGCCGCCGCCAGCCGATAATCGTTGTCGGCAAACTGGCTCGGATGTTTTTTTTCATCGACAAAATCCGAAATAAAGCTTTTGAACGTTTCAAACATGAATACCTCTGGACACCTCAAAGATCGGCACCGTCGCATTGTCCCGCATCAGGCGGGGATGCAGCCTTAAAAACGATCGCAGCCACGCTGCGCGCTCGGGACGCCGCGCCCTCGACGGCCCGCCGATCGTCTTCATATCGCGGCATTAAGCCGCCGATGCAAGGCTCTCGGCAGCTTTACCGCGCCAGGGAAATTCGCTTGCCAATATCCGCAATTGTGATTTTCCTTGAATCGTGACATCGGCTGTGCGCACCCAAGTCGCGATTGTCGGCGGCGGCCCGGCCGGTCTGTTGCTGTCGCACATTCTGCACCGGAGCGGCATCGACAGCATCGTGCTGGAGCGCCAAACCCGCGCGCACGTACTCCAGCGCATCCGCGCCGGCGTGCTGGAGGCCGGCACCGTCGCGCTGTTGCGCGAGGTCGGGCTCGGCGAGCGCATGGACCGGGAAGGCCATCCGCATAACGGCTCTGCCATCGCCTGGGAAGGGCGACCGCGCTTCTTCATCGATACTAAGAAGTATACTGGCAAGCAATTGATGGCCTATGGCCAGACCTCGATCATGGAAGACCTTTATGCGGCGCGCGACGCCGCCGGCGGCAAGGTGATCGATCAGGCCAGCGACGTTTGTCTGCACGAGCTCACTTCGCAACGGCCATTCGTGACCTACGACAAAAACGGCTCCGCGCAACGGATCGATTGCGACTATGTAGCCGGGTGCGACGGCTTCCATGGCGTAAGCCGGTCATCAATCCCGGCCGCGGTGCTCAAGACCTACGAGAAAGGCTATCCATTTGGCTGGCTTGGCATCATGTCGGAGACACCGCCATTCCCGGACATGGTCTACTGCTACCATCATCGCGGTTTCGCGCTGGCATCGATGCGAAAGCCGATGCTGAGCCGGTACTACATCCAGTGCGAGCTTGACACCAAGCTGGAGGACTGGCCCGACGATCGCTTCTGGCGCGAATTCAAAGCGCGCTGCCCGGCCGAGATGGCCGATCGGATCGTGACCGGGCCGTCGATCGAAAAATCCATCGCGCCACTGCGCAGCTTCGTCGCCGAGCCGATGCATTACGGCCGATTGTTCCTGGCCGGCGATGCCGCACACATCGTTCCGCCCACCGGCGCGAAGGGGCTGAATCTGGCGGTCTCCGACGTGTTTTATCTGTCGCGCGGCTTGATCGAAGCCTATCGCACCGGACGCACGCATTACCTCGATGGCTATTCCGAAATGGCGCTGCGCCGGGTGTGGAGCTCGGCGCGGGTGTCGTGGTGGCTCACCATGCTGCTGCATCGCTTTCCCGACGAGACGCCGTTCGAACAACAGATGCGATTCAATCAGTTCGACTATCTGCACGCCTCGGAGCACGCCCAGGCGTCGCTTGCGGAGCAGTATGCCGGTTTGCCGTTCGAGGACTGATGTCCTGCCTGCGCAGGCCTACGGCGCCCGTTCGATGAAGCGGTAGCTGGCGTTGAGGAGCTGAAGATTATTGATGACCGTCGGATTGGTGGGATCCAACTG
>DASXJB010000066.1:0-4844 GCA_036497645.1 Xanthobacteraceae bacterium | reverse complement strand
CGGGCGTGGCAATACACGAGGTGAATCGCGCAGACGATTAGATTGAACGTGGGCAGCACCAATTATTCTCCTGTTCGGATCGCTTGCGACGCCGCGCACGTTCCTCGCCGGCGATGAGCTGGTCTTCTCGCCCGGCGCGTTGACGGTCTCGTTTACGTAGCCTCGCAAACGGCCACAGAAGGCCGCAGGCGCGTTATTTTGAGCTGGCCCTTGTGGGTGTACCCTGAAGTGTACCTTGGCAGCTCACTGGCCTCCTAGCGTTCTCTTCATTATAGCCATAACTGATTGATTTTGTTGGTGACCCCGGCAGGATTCGAACCTGCGACCTTCAGCTTAGAAGGCTGTTGCTCTATCCCCTGAGCTACGGGGCCCCGATGCCGCCTGTCTGCGGTGCCGCTTTTATATAGAATCGAAGGCGAAAACGCCCAGTAAATTACCGTTTCGCGCCTGCGGAAACGCCGCCCAAATCCCGGCCCGCAACGGCTGCCCGCAAGCTTCCCCGCCAAGCTTCCCCGTCAAGAGCGATTTGACTATTGTCCCGCGGCTTAGAGGGTGGTCTTTGACCGGCGTCCGAGCAGGCGGGCTTTCCATTTCCGACGCGATCACCGCTCGATAACCAGCAGCAGTGGCTTTGCAGGCGACATGAGCACGACCAGCGGTTGGACATCCCGGTCCTACTGGCCCGCAAAGGGCTTTGCGGCGCTGTTCGACTACGCCGCCGGATCGAGCCGCCGCGCGGCGGCGGTGCTGGTACTGATTTCGCTGATCGCGTTCCTGCCTGGAATTTTTCAAATTCCGCCGGTTGATCGCGATGAAGCCTATTTTGCGCAAGCCACCAAGCAGATGATCGAGACCGGGGATTATGTCGATATCCGTTACCAGGATGACGTGCGCTATCGCAAACCGGTGGGAATCTACTGGCTGCAAGCGAGTGTCGTGAACGTTGCCAGCGCGCTCGGCCTGCCCAATGCGCGTACCAGCATATGGCTCTATCGACTGCCGTCATTGATCGGCGCGATCGGCACGGTGCTGGCGACCTATTGGTGCGCGCTTGCCTTCGTCGGCCGGCGCGGCGCGGTGCTCGCGGCGCTGATGATGATGTCCTCGTCGATCCTTGGCGTCGAAGCGCGCCTGGCCAAAACCGACGCGGTGCTGTTGTTCGCGGTCGTGGCGGCGATGGCGGTGCTGGCCCGCGTCTATCCGGCGCCGCGCCGCGGCGATGCGCAGCCTGGCTTGGGGCAGCTCGCGATTTTTTGGACCGCGCTTGCCGTCGGCATTCTTATCAAAGGACCCATGATTTTGATGGTGGTCGGGCTCGCGGCGGCGACGCTGGTCGTCCTCGACCGGTCCGCGCGCTGGCTATTGGCGTTGCGCCCGATTCCGGGTCTCCTTTGGCTGCTCGTTCTCGTCCTGCCGTGGTTTATCGCGATATACGCGCGCGTCGGTACTCAGTTCCTGATCGGATCGGTCGGCGAAGACATGCTGGCCAAAGTCGCAAGCCCGCAAGAAACCCATGGCGCGCCGCCGTGTCTCTACCTGATTTTGTTTTTCATTACGTTCTTTCCCGCTTCGATCCTGGCCGGTCTCGCAGCGCCCGCGGTCTGGGCGGTGCGGCGCGAAGCGGCCGCGCGTTTTCTGCTGGCGTGGCTCGTTCCGTCCTGGATCGTATTCGAGGCGGTCATTACCAAGCTGCCGCACTACGTGCTGCCGCTCTATCCGGCTGTCGCGATCCTCACCGCCGGCGCCGTCGAATCGGGGGTTTTGTCGCGCCGGCCATGGCTCGTCCGTGGCGTGATGTGGTGGTTTCTGCTGCCGGTGATCGTCAGCGTCATCGCGGTGGTGGCCGCGGTGATCATCGAACGCGATCTCGCTTTGCTGGCCTGGCCCTTCTTTGCCGCTGCTGTCGTGTGCGGGCTCTTCGGCTGGCAATTGTACGATCAAGAAGGCGCTGAACGTGCATTTACGCGGGCGGTCGAGGGCGCGGTTCTCATGGCGATCGGAATCTATGCCATCGTGGTACCGTCGCTCGAGCCCGCCTTTCCAAGCGTCGCGCTGGCGGAAATTTTGCACGAGGCGCCGTGCGCAGCTCCGCTCGCCGCCAGCGCCGGCTTTGAAGAGCCGAGCCTGGTATTCCTTGCCGGCACCAAGACACATCTCACCGATGCGGCGGGTGCCGCCGATTTCTTACTCCCTGGGGGTTGTCGTTTTGCCTTCGTGGAAGCGCGGCAGCAACGCGCCTTTGCGTTGCGCGCCGAGGCGATCGGACTGCGCTACAATCGCGGACCGCTGGTTGAGGGCTATGACATCAGCAACGGCAAGCCGGTCTCGATTGCGGTGTTCGAAACTGTGAGTACGCCGTGAACGCGCCGAATGCAGGCTTTGATCGGGCCGACGCGAGGCCGGTCGGGGAGGGCGTGTCCCCGCGGTCGGCCCTGCGGCGCATCGCGCGCAATGTTTTGGAGAATGTGGCGGTTTGCTCTCGCGCGCTGATCCGGCCAGCGCGATCCATCAGACTCCCACGATCGTCGGGAATTATTGTGGTTGCCCTTGCTCTCGTCGCCTGCGCGGCAGTTTCCATGCCTCTCCTTGATGCAAGCGCCGTCGAATGGGCGCGCGGCGAACCACGTTGGTTCAGGGCGGCATTCGAGGAAATCACCAGATTCGGCTTGTCGGGCTGGTTCTTGTTTCCATGCGGCTTCATCTTGCTGTTTTTGGCCGCGGTGATTTCGCCGCAGTTGGCGAAATCGGCGCAAGCTGTGCTCGCCGCCCTTGGCGCGCGGTTCGGCTTTGTGTTTCTCGCGGTCGGTTTGCCGGGATTATTCGTCTCGATCGTCAAACGCTTGATCGGCCGCGCCCGTCCGTTCGTCGGCGGGCACGAGGATCCTTTTGCCTATGTGCCGTTCACCTGGCACCCCGCATTCGCCAGCATGCCGTCGGGCCACGCTACGACGGCCGTGGCGGCCGCGATCGCTATCGGCGCGATCTGGCCGCGCACCCGGGTCGCAATGTGGATCTACGCGGTGACGATCATGTTCAGCCGCATTGCGGTGCTTGCCCATCACCCAAGCGACGTCATCGGCGGTGCGCTCGGCGCGCTGGTGGGAACTCATCTCCTTCGGCGCTGGTTCGCGGCGCGCGGTCTGGTATTTCGGGCAAGCGATCTTGGCGCCAAACCGGCGCCCTCGCTCGCCCGGCTTGCGATCGCTTTGCGGTTGGCAATGCCGCCGCGCAACGTGTCCGCCTGAGCGGATCTTCGCCAATTGAACCCCGGCGAGATGGCCTTTAGAAGCTTGCGCCATGTCGGATGAGGTCGGGGCATGTCGCAGGTGAGCCCGTCGCAGGTGGGCCTGTCGCAGGCGAGGTTGGCGCAACACGGCGGCGGTGATCAACCCGTGGTTTCCGTCGTTGTGCCGGTGAAGAACGAGTCCGGGAATATCGCGCCGCTGGTGGCCGAAATCGCGGCAGCGCTCGCGGGCCGCGCGTTCGAGATCGTTTACGTGAACGACGGCTCGACCGATGCGACCGAGCAGGAGCTGGGTGCGCTCATGCGCGAGCGCTCGTGGCTGCGGCAAATCAGGCATCAGAGCTCGTGCGGCCAATCCGCCGCCATCCGCACCGGAGTTGCCATGGCGCGTGCGGCGCTCGTCGTCACAATTGACGGCGACGGGCAGAACGATCCCGCATTCATCCCCGCGCTGATCGCCGCATTCGCCGCCGGCAGTCCACGCGTTGGACTGATCGCCGGCCAGCGCGTCGGGCGCAAGGCGACGGCGTTCAAGAAATTGCAATCGCGCATCGCCAACGCGATCCGCAGTACAGTGCTGAAGGACGGCACGCGCGACACGGGTTGCGGACTGAAAGCGTTCGGCCGCGATCTGTTTCTGTCGCTGCCGTATTTTGACGGGTTGCACCGGTTTCTGCCGGCGCTGATCCGGCGCGAAGGTCTCGACATCGCGTACGTCGAGGTCGTCGACCGGCCGCGCCGGCATGGCAAATCTAATTATGGCTTTTGGGATCGGCTGTGGATCGGCATGGTCGATCTATTCGGCGTGTGGTGGCTCATTCGCCGCAAAAAACGCATTCCCCAATCGGTGGAGGTCACTCTTGCTCATTGAAATGTCGCACGCGATCGGCGCGTATCTGACTGATGTTTTCATCACCAGGCTCGATTGGTGGGTGCTGCTCGGGCTTGTTGCTCAGGCGCTATTCACGATGCGCTTCCTGGTCCAGTGGATCGCTTCCGAGCGCGCTGGCCACAGCGTCATACCTATGGCGTTTTGGCTGTTCTCGATCGGCGGCGGCCTCTTGCTTCTGGTTTATGCCCTCTACCGCAAGGACGTGGTCTTCATCGCCGGCCAGGCGTTCGGCGTATTCGTTTACTTGCGCAATCTTTATTTCGTGATGCGGGACCGCAGAGCCAAAACATCCACGGCGTGATCGGCATTGTGGCAGGATGCGCCACCATCTAATCAACTTCTCACAGCTCAAATTAATACGATGTCCGCTTTGGTCGTTTTTTTGACCCAACGCGGGACGTCACGCGATGTCCGACACGTGCCATTGACGGACTCATACACTGCACAAATCATCTCATCGTGGACGCGTCAGGACTCGGTTATTCCATTTGGACTTGAACGGGAACGCCGTGGTTATCGGCAGTACCAGGAAGAATCACCAGGTAGCGATGCGGGGCCTTGTCCTCACCGCGCACTAATTGGCGAATCGGTCCGATCGTATTCACGATGGCTGCGCCCGCAGGGTTGGTCATGAAACCTTGCAGTGGCTCGACCACGCCGCTGCCGGATGGCTCACTCGCAAGCGCAAGCACATATGGCTTTCCTGGC
>DASXJB010000065.1:0-24235 GCA_036497645.1 Xanthobacteraceae bacterium | reverse complement strand
CGCCCGGATTGGCCGGGATGTAATTGTCCGCGTGCCCCAGATAGTTCGGGATGTAGAACACGAACCAGCCCCAAAGGATGCAGAATACGGCGACGAAGAACAGATCCTTCATGGTCGCATAGGGCGTGAAGGCGACCGTGTCCTTCTCGGTGCGCGGCTCGATGCCGGCCGGATTGTTCTGGCCGACCACGTGCAGCGCCCAGATATGCAGCACCACCACGCCAAGGATGACGAACGGCAGGAGGTAGTGCAGCGAGAAGAAGCGCTGCAAGGTCGGCTCACCGACGGCAAAACCGCCCCACAGCCAGGTCACGATCGGCTCACCGACGATGGGAATGGCCGAGAACAGATTGGTGATGACGGTCGCTGCCCAGAAGCTCATCTGACCCCAGGGAAGCACGTAGCCGACGAACCCCGTCGCGATCATGAGGAGAAACAGGATGACGCCGAGAATCCAGAGTACCTCGCGCGGCTCCTTGTATGAGCCGTAATACATGCCGCGGGCGATGTGCATGTAGACGGCGACGAAGAAAAACGACGCGCCGCTGGCGTGGAGATAGCGCAACAGCCAGCCGTAATTGACGTCCCGCATGATGCTTTCGACGGAATCGAAGGCGAAATCGACATGCGCGGTGTAGTGCATCGCCAGCACAATACCGGTGATCATCTGCACCCCGAGCATGAAAGTGAGGATGCCGCCGAAGGTCCACCAGTAATTCAAATTGCGCGGCGTCGGATAGACGATTAACGACGAATAGACCAAGCTTGCGATCGGCAGCCGGCGCTCCATCCATTTCATGAACGCGCTTTGCGGCTGATAAGTCGAATCTCCGCTCATCATCGAACCCTGTATGCCTGATCAAGCACCACGCTATGGACGCGCCTGCGAACGGATCTTCGAAAGCAGTTTGGGCAAGAAGTCGCGATGCGTAAGCTCCGCCATTGCATTTGCTGTCAAAGACCCGACCTCATTCGTCTTGCCGACCGCCCTTCCGCGCTGCAGACCGCCCGTATCAGGCTCCCTCGCCGGCTAGCTGGAGAGCGGGTTTTCGGCGGCGGAAGGACCGCTCGCCCCCGGCCTGGGGAAGGCCCGGGACGATGCATTCCGGCGGCGTTCTATTGGCACCCTTGCCGGAACAGCGCAAGGTGGCTTCGACGCGACGGCCACACTTATTATCGCCGTGGGATCTTGACCTTGCGCCTTGCCCTTTACCAGCCCGACATCCCGCAGAATACCGGGACGATATTGCGGCTGTGCGGCTGTCTAGGGATCGAGGCGCACATCATCGAGCCTGCGGGGTTTCCATCCACCGACCGCGCCTTTCGCCGCGCCGGAATGGATTACCTCGAAGCGGTGGCAATCACCCGCCACGCTTCATGGCGCGATTTCGAAACTTGGCGGCGGGCGGCGGCTACTCGCCTCATTCTGTTTACCACCAAAGCCACCAGGTCCTACCTCGATTTCAGTTTTGCGCCGGACGACGTCCTGTTGTTCGGCCGCGAATCGGCCGGCGCGCCCGAAGCGGTCCATGCCGCGGCCGATGCACGGCTTTTGGTTCCGATGCGGCCGGGTATGCGCTCGCTCAACGTCGCCATGGCGGCCGCGCTCGCCGCCGGCGAAGCTTTGCGGCAGAACCGGCGCCATGAGCCGGCCTAGCACCAACGACTAGGCGGCGACAACGCCGGGGCGGCCGCCCTCGACTGCGAATGTCTTGAATGTAGAGATTGTGGCCTTGGGATCGTGCGCGTCGGACACCGTGCGCATCTGCGCCTGCATCGTGTCCGCGGTCAGATCGACGAGAACATAACCACGCCGGCGGCTGTCAAAAAAATGCACATGCGGATTGTCCGGCAGTACCCGCGCAATCGGATCGTATGGCGGCCCGTAGGAGGAGATCGAGCTGCCGACGAATTCGGTGGCAACAATGGGCGAAGCTTGATCGTCAAAATCAAGCTTCAGATCGTTGGCGAAGAACGAATGAATGTCGCCGGAAATGACCACGGGATTGGAAACCCTGGCGTCGTGGATGTGCTGGAGGAGGCGGGCGCGATTGGCAGGATAGCCGTTCCAATCGTCAGTCCAAAACGCATCGATACGGTCTTGTTTTCTGCGCAGCTGCGCCATCAGCACATCCTGTGCGATCAAATTCCAGCGCGCTTTGCTGTGCGCGAGCCCGGCATAAAGCCAAGCCTCCTGGCCAAAGCCCAGCATGGTGCGGCCGGCATCGAGCCGCTCCGGACAGCTGGCATTGGTCTCCAGATGCGCGCCGCCCTTATTGGGCGGTGCGTAACAGGCCTGACGCGAGCGATATTGGCGGCCGTCGATAACGGATATTTCGACGAGGTCGCCCAAGGTGAAGCGATCATAGACTCGCATCAGCGGACCGTTTGGCCGCGAGATGATCGGGCGCACCGGCATATGTTCGTAAAAGGCCTGATAGGCCGCGGCGCGGCGGATCAGAAACTGCGCCGGATCGTCGAAAGTCTCCGACCACTTATCGGCATAATCGTTCTGCACTTCGTGATCGTCCCAGGTGACAATGGCCGGCACTTGCGCATGTAGCTCTTGCAGGTCCGGGTCGAGCCGGTATTGCGCATAGCGATTGCGATATGTGGGCAGCGTCGCCGCCTCGACGCCATCGCTATGGCGGCGAACGATCGGCCGGTATTGCTCGATTGTCTCGTAGATATAATCGCCGAGGAACAGGACGAATTCGGGATTTTCGCTGGTCAGGTGGCGGTAGGCCGAAAAATACCCGTGCTCGTAATCGGAGCAGGACACAAAACCAAATCGCATCTTCCCGACTGCCGACTCCGCGGCCGGAAGCGTGATGGCGCGTCCGGTCGCGCTGACGGCATCGCCTGAGAGGAAGCGGTACCAATAGGACCGCGCGGCTTGCAGCCCGGTGACGTCGAGATGCACCGAATATGCGAACGCCTGTTCAGCGGTGGCGGCGCCATGGCGCACGACTTTCGCCATGCCTGGATCGGTCGCGATCTCATAGCGAAGCGTCACGTCGGCGCCGCTCATGCCACCCGGCGTTTCCGGATTGGTCGACAGCGGTTCGGGCGCGAGCCGCGTCCATAACACGAAGCCATCCGGCCGCGGCGCGCCGGAAGCAACGCCGAGGCTGAATGGATTGCCGCTACGCCAGCTTTGCGCCACCGCAATGCGGATCAGGCCCGGCGCCGCAATTGCCGTGAAAGCGGCGCCCGCGCCACCGGCGAATCGACGACGGCTAAAATGCCCGGAAGTGATCCGATCTTGCATTCTCCCATCGCGGCGCGATTGCGGCTATCCAACATCTTCGCCGGTTTTTATGACATCCTTACGCCAGCGATCACCAGCGAGGAAACCGAACGCAACCATGGATAGCGCCAAAACCGAAGCGCGGAAAGAAACCGCCAAATCCTGGTTCGAAGCTTTGCGCGACCGGCTTTTGGCGGCGTTCGAAGGCCTGGAGCGCACGCTGCCCGCCGGAGCGCCTTTGAGCGACCGCGCGGCCGGACAATTCATCCGCACCGCATGGCAGCGCACCGACCATAGCGGCGCGCCGGGCGGCGGCGGTGTGATGGCGATGATGAAGGGGCGCGTCTTTGAAAAAGTTGGCGTTCACGTCTCGGCAGTGTTCGGCGAATTCGCCCCGGAATTCCGCAAGGAGATCCCCGGCGCCGCCGATGATCCGCGCTTTTACGCGGCTGGTATTTCGCTGATCGCGCATCCGTGCAATCCGCACGTGCCGGCGGTGCACATGAACACACGATATGTGGTCACGACAAAATCCTGGTTTGGCGGCGGCGCCGACCTCACGCCCGTGCTCGAGGGCCGGCGCCGCCAGGAAGATCCGGACTCAATCGCGTTCCATGCCGCGATGAAAGCCGCGTGCGGCGCGCATGCGCGCGTAGCGCCTTATGACAAATTCAAAAAATGGTGCGACGAATATTTTTATCTCAAGCACCGCGGCGAAATGCGCGGCATCGGCGGCATTTTTTACGATTGGCTCGACAGCGGCGATTTCGACGCAGACTTTGCCTTCACGCGATCTGTCGGCGAGGCGTTTCTCGACATTTATCCGCAACTGGTCCGCCGCAATTTCGAGAAACCCTGGAGCGACACGGAGCGCGAAGAACAGCTTATCCGTCGCGGCCGCTACGTCGAATTCAACCTGCTCTACGATCGCGGCACCATCTTTGGTCTGCGTACCGGCGGCAATGTCGATTCGATATTGTCATCGATGCCGCCTGTGGTGAAATGGCCGTGACCCCAGCGGAGGACTCTTATCGTAGCGCGCCGAAGATCATCATGCCGCCGCCGATGATAACCACCGCGTCAAGTATAGCGGTGTGAACGTGCACGGGCAGACGCTCGACGATGAGCTTGGCCAGAAAAGTGCAGGGGAAAGCAACCAGCCCGATCAACAACGCGATCACGATCACGGTCCTGGTCAGCGCCCCGGCCACACCGAACACGGTAATCTTGATGATGCCGATGCCGAGCGACACCGCGGCATCGGTGGCGATTACCGCCGCGCCCTCGAGTCCCGAGGCCATCAAAAGCGACAGCAGGATCACGCCGGCGCCCGTCGTGCCGCCGACCACGATGCCCCAGCCTGCTGCGGCTGCGGCATAGGCTTTGTCGCCAAGCTTATGACCGTGGTGCTTGAGCAGGCGCCGCAGCGGCACCGTAGCGATCAAGGTCGAGCCAATGACCAGCGCGGCGCCGCTCCCGGTCAGAAGCGTATAGAGCCAGGCACCGAGTATGCAGGTCGGCAGCGCCGCGATTAGGGCGATGGCGGCGCGCCGCCGGTCGAGCAGGCGGCGGAAGGCGGCGACGCGCGCGGTATTTGTGAACATCGCCGATATGGCGATGATCGGCACCACCGGCGCCGCTCCCACGATCGGCACCAGAACGAGCGGCATCAAGGCGCCGGTGCCGTGGCCCGCGACCCCGCCGGCAGCGGCCGACACCGCCGCCAGTGCGGCAATCAGTGCGAGCTCCGCAATTGAAATATCCGGAAGAAGCAAGGTGAATTCAACGGTTGACTAGAGGGTTCGCAGTCAGGACAACAGACGCCCGCCGGACGGCGGGAAGCTACAGGAGAGCTAGGCATGGACCTTGGAATTGCCGGCCGCAAGGCAATCGTTTGCGCTTCGAGCCGCGGCCTCGGCTATGCCTGCGCCAAAGCGCTTGCGGAGGCCGGCTGCGAAGTTGTGATCAACGGCCGCAATCAGGAACAGCTTGCCGCCGCCGCGGCCGAATTGAAAAAGGCGACCGGCGCCAAAGTGATCCCGGTGACCAGCGATGTCGCTTCGGCCGAGGGCCAAAAGGCGCTGTTCGCCGCCTGCCCCGAGCCGGACATCCTGGTCAACAACAATGCCGGTCCGCCGCCGCGCGACTTTCGCGAGCTCGACCGGCAGAAGCTGCTCGATGGCGTGACCGCCAATATGGTGGTCGCGATCGAGCTCGTGCAAAAGGCGATTGATCCCATGGTGGCCAGGAAATTCGGCCGCATCGTTAACATCACCTCCGGCTCGGTGCGAATGCCGCTCGCCGGGCTTGATCTGTCCTCCGGCGCACGCGCCGGCCTGACCGCATTCCTGGCCGGCGTCGCCCGCTCGGTCGCCTCCGCCAACGTCACCATCAATTTCATGCTGCCCGGAGTTTTCGCCACCGACCGGCTCCGCACTTACATCGAGACGATGGCAAAGAAGAAAGGCTTGAGCGCCGACGCCGCGCTCGCCGAGCGGGTCTCGACGGTGCCGGCGCGGCGCGTCGGCCAGCCGGACGAATTCGGCGCCACTTGCGCATTCCTGTGCTCGGCTCAGGCCGGCTATATCACCGGACAGAACATCCTGATCGACGGCGGAGCTTTCCCCGGCGCGTTCTGACGCTTTTTGCAAACAGAGGAACCAAGGAGACAATCATGAAGCTCGTCCGCCATGGCGCACCAGGTCGTGAGAAGCCCGGCATGATCGATGCCGAGGGCCGCGTCCGCGACCTGTCCAAAATCGTTCCCGACCTCGCCGGCGACGCGCTCTCGCCAACGAGCCTCAACAAGCTGCGCAAGCTTAAGCCCGAAAAGCTGCCGCTCATTCGCGGCAATCCACGCATTGGTCCTTGCGTCGGCAAGGTCGGCAATTTCATCGGCATCGGCCTGAACTATTCCGACCACGCCGCGGAAGCCGGCATGCCGATTCCAAAAGAGCCGATCATCTTCAACAAGGCGCCGTCGTGCATTTGCGGGCCGAATGACAATACGATCATCCCAAAGGATTCTTCCAAGCTCGATTGGGAGGTCGAACTCGGCATCGTCATCGGCCAGCGTGCGCGCTATCTGAGCAAAGACAAGGCGCTCGATGTGGTCGCCGGCTATTGTCTCGCCAACGATGTTTCCGAGCGCGTGTTTCAGATCGAGCGCGCCGGACAATGGACCAAGGGCAAAGGCTGCGAGACCTTCGGACCGCTCGGGCCGTGGCTTGTCACCAAGGACGAAATCAAGGATCCACAAAACCTTGACATGTGGCTCGACGTCAACGGCGAGAAACGCCAGCGCGGCAACACCTCGACCATGATCTTCGACTGCCGGCACATCGTCTGGGCCTGCTCGCAATATTTCGTCATGGAGCCAGGCGACGTGATCATCACCGGCACGCCGCCGGGCGTCGGTCTCGGCATGAAGCCCGAGCCGAAATTTCTCAAAGCCGGCGACGTCGTCACGCTCGGCATCGAAGGCCTTGGCGAGCAGCGGCAGAAGATCGTGAAGTCCAAGAAGTGAGACTGCTTCGCCGTTCTCGCGGCACGCCTATTTTTATCCCTCCCCGCGACAGCGGGGAGGACCGCGCCTAATCCGGCGTCATGCCTTTATCGGCCAATTCCTTTTTTGCTTTCTCGTTCTTGACCAAACGCGTCAGACCCATGCCACGCAGCACATTGGGCGCTTTGCTGAACTGAATGCTGTCGTAACCGACGATCTCCACGCGATTGCCCCAGGGGTCGCGAAAGTCGAGGAACGGGCCGTCAAGCACGGGGACACCCGTCGCCTCGAGTGCCTTGCGGGCCGCCTCCTTGTCTTCGACGACGAGACCGAAGTGACGACCATCGTCGGGGGGCTGCTTGCGACCCTTCTGAAGCGCAATAAACTGATCGCCCAGATCGATGAAGGCCATCGAGTCGCTCTTGCCGCGCAGATCGAATTTGAAAAGACGGCTGTAGAACGCCAATGCCTCGTTGATGTCTCCCACCTCCAGCGCGAGATGGTTGAGGCCTATAAGGCGCGGTTGCGCGAACTCGGCCATCGAAGCCTCCTGCGCCATTTTGATCAAGTGGGTCGTGCCGGGAGAGAACGTCTGGCAGACTGGTGATGTTCCCGAGCCCGCAAGCGGGCGGCGCCGTCCATGCAACGCGCCGCCAAGCGGCGTGAGGTAGTCAGGATGCAGACCGGACCCGCGTGGAAAAAATTGTATGCGCTATGGCGCGTCTATCGAGTGCCGTTGGGCTTCGGCATTCGTGTAACAGCGGCGGCAATCTTGGCTTTACTGGTCGCGCAGTTGTTCGCGCTTCCATTGCGCGGTCTGTGGGTTGTCCTCACCGCAACCGTGGTCACTCAACTCAGCGTCGGCAGCTCGCTTCGTGCCGGCTGGGAATACGTACTCGGGACGCTCGGAGGCGCACTCTATGCGGGCGTCGTCGGCGTCCTGGCCGCGCCTTCGAGCGTGCTGGCGCAGAGCGCAGTCCTCGCGATCACCGTCGCACCGTTGGCCTTCTTGGCCGCACTCAATCCCAACTTTCGTGTAGCGCCATTTTCGGCGGTCCTCGTGCTCCTGATTTCGGGACAGCTCGGCGAAGGTCCGATCGAATCCGCTGTGACTCGATTGCTGGAGGTGACGCTTGGCGGTGTGATCGCGGTAACTGTCTCATTCCTCGTGTTTCCCGAGCGCGCTCACCGCCTGACGAGCGAGGCGGCTGCCCGCGTGCTCTATGAAATGGCAAAAGACGTTCCCCAGATTTTGGCCGGTTTGTTGCAAAGAGCCGATCCGGCCGAGCTTCTGCGTCTTCAAGACCGCATCGGCGGCACAGTGGCGGAACTGCAAGGCGTGGTCGAGGAGTTCAAACGTGAAAAACCGCTCAGTTTCGCCTCGGCGCCGGATCCCGCTCCTCTGCCACGCACATTGCTGAGGCTGCGACACGACTTCGTTATGATCGGACGCGCAAGCGCCGAACCACTACCGGGCCATCTTACGGACGATCTGAGGTCGGCGCTCGATCGCGTCGGCGCCGCGCTCAGCGCTTATTTTCGCAGCTGCGCTCTGGCGCTTACCTCGCGGCACAAAGCAGCACAGCTGCCGCCGCCGCAACAGGAGATTGCTGCCTGTGCCTCCGAACTGACTGCACTGCGCCAGCGTGACTTGGCGTCGCTATCGGCCGGTCAGCTCGAACAATTGTTTGCGCTTGGCTTTGCTCTCGAGCAACTCCAGCGCAACATCAGCGATCTTGAACGCTGTGTGCAGGAATGGGCCAACTCTCCCCGGCACCGCGCGTAATAAGGCAAGTCGCCCTTTTCGGCCTTGCGGCCCATGAGCTCATGCCATCGTTCGCGGCCGTGATCTCAGCGCCCCGCGATCTTTCGCTGTGCCATGAGACACAGCCATTCCTCCTGCGAATCGTTACTCCAGCCGTGGTGAGGGCTAACGCATAGGAGGAAATCCCATGCGCACCATCGCTTACGGATCAGTGATCCTGGCTGCCCTGCTTGCCGTCACGGTTGCGGCCGCTCACCTCCCTCGGGTCGCGAGCGCCTTACAGGACGAGACCAACAACACGGTGGACATGCTCAAGTTGGAACAGACGATTGATGCGCAGGCTCTGCCGCGACAGGAACTGCCTGACGAGGTCTATCGCTAGTTCCCGGCCCTTGGTCGCAGCGCGAGTTTGGGTGCCGTGGCGCGTTACCCCTCCCGCGCCTGCAGCACCGCTTCGGTCGAGATGCGCGACCAGTTCGCGATCTTGTCGCGGAACGCGACATAGGACGCGTGCACCTTGGCCGCGCCGGGACTCTTGCCGGCAAACTCGGCGAGCACGTCCTTGGCCTGGCCCCGCGCGGCGCCGACGAGATCTGTGGGAAAGGTGCGCAGCTGCACATTGTCCTGCGTGGTCAGCGCGCCGAGCGCCTCGATATTGAGCCGTTCCATTTCGGCGAGCGCGTAGGACGCTTCCGCGGCGCACGCATGCGCCACCACCGCCTGCAGTTCGCGGTCGAGCGCCTGCCAAGCTTTGAGCGTGACAATGCATTCGCCGGTGCCGTTCGGCTTGTTGAAACCCGGATAGTAATAAAATGGCGCATAACGATAGAGCCCGAGCGCGATATCGGAGCCGGGCCCGACGAATTCGGCGCCCTCGATCAGGCCCGATTGCAGCGCCACCAGGATTTCGCCAGGCGCGGTGGTTTGCGGAATGGCGCCGAGCCGGCGATAGACTTCGCCGCCCAATCCGAGCGAGCGGAGTTTCAGGCCGCGCACATCGTCGCGGCTTTTGATCTCGCGGCGAAACCAGCCGCCCATGCACGTTCCGGTATTGCCGGCCATGAACGGTTTCACGCCGAACGGCGCATAGAGCTCGTCCCAGAGCGCCTGACCGCCGCCGGCATCGATCCAGGCGACATGCTCGTTCGGCAACAGCCCGAACGGGACGGTCGTGAAAAAGGCCGCGGCCGGCTCCTTGCCCTGCCAATAGAATGCGGCGGTATGGCCCATCTCGGCGACGCCGGAGCCGACCGCATCGAGCACTTCCAGAGCCGGAACCACCTCGCCGGCCGCCGAGACGCTGATCTCAAGCCGGCCGCCCGAGAGCGCGCCGATCCGCTCGGCCACGCGTTCCGCCGACATGCCGGGGCCGGGCAATCGCTTCGGCCAGGACGTGATCATGCGCCAGCGCATTTTGCCGCTCTGCGCCAATGCGGGAGCGGCGAGCGCGCTGGCGAGGCCGAGCGCGCCTGCCTGCGCAATACCTGCGCGCGCGAGATTGCGGCGTGTAACCTTGGTCATTGCCAGCACCTTTCGATCGAGTATAGGCCTCACCTGCATCTTATGACATCAATTGGGCCTCGCGGAGTGGGCACCGAAGCGCTTGCGCGCACGGAATTTTTCCGACAGAGGTGAACGGGGTTGTCATTTATCTGGGGGGGTCACATGGGGGCGAATTTCGGCATCGCCGGAATGGATTGGCAGCAGCGGGTCAATTGGCACCGCTTACGAAAATACCGCACCGAGCGCGCTCGCACGATGATGAAAAAGCACGGCCTCGGCGCGCTTTTGTGCATGTACGACGAAAATGTCCGCTATCTCACCGGCACGCTGACCCCGGGCTGGAACCGGCTCAAGCCCGGCCTGCGCTACGCGATGCTGTGCGGCGATGGCGCGCCGATCTTGTTCGAGCAAGGCGATCTCGGCTTTCAGATCGAACGACATTCGCCGTGGATACCCAAGGAGAACGTCCGCCATTCGTTCGCCTGGATCAAAGGCGCGGCGGGACCGGCCTCCACCCAGCAGGTGACGAAATTCACCAAAGCGGTGCTGCAGGCGATGCGGGAGAACGGCGTCGCCGGACAAAAGCTCGGCGTCGATTTCATCGACATCAACATGATCAATATTTTCAAGGACAATAATATCACCTGGACCGACGGCATGAGCGCGATGATGGAAGCGCGCGCGGTCAAGAACGAAGACGAGCAGGAATGTTTCCGCATCGTCGGCGCGATCGGCGACGCCACGCATTGGGAATGCATGAAATTCCTGCGCCCCGGCATCACCGAAAATCAGGTGACGGCGCATCTGATGCAATATCTCTACAACATTCCCGGCATGGAAGACGTCGAGGACGTCATCGTCTCGTCCGGCCCGAACACCTGGCCGAACTGGCGCAACTTTTCCGATCGCATCATCCAGCCCGGCGACATCGTGTTCATGGATTTAGCGGCGCTGACCTGGAACGGTTACAAATCCTGTTATTACCGCACCTATTGCGTCGGCAAGGAGCCGAGCAAGGAACAGAAGGAAACGTACGAGATCGCGCTGAAGTGGCTCTACGATTCCATCGGCGCGGTCAAAGCCGGCGCCACCACGCGCGACATCGCGCTCAAATGGCCGTCGGCGATGGAAACCTGGGGCTATGAAGACGAAGATCAGGCCGCCGCGAATCTATGGGGACACGGCCTCGGCTTGGCGCAGTACGATCCGCCGGTCATCTCGCGCATCTGGTCGCTCGATCATCCGGTCGAAATCAAAGAAGGCATGACGTTTGCGCTCGAAACCCAGCACGGCAAAAAATTCCATTACGGCGTGCGGATCGAGGAAATGCTGATTGTGCACAAGGATACCATCGAGATCGTGTCGAACTTCCCGGTCAAGCAGATCACGGTCGTCGATCCGCTGCCGGGCTACGGCGATCACGTGCGGTGACGGCTGCGCGCAAACTAAACACCGTCATCCTGAGGAGCGAGCGAAGCGAGCCTCGAAGGATGAACGGCCCGAGGTGTCGCCCTTCGAGGCTCGGCCTTCGGCCGAGCACCTCAGGGTGACGGATCGAGGCTAGATTAATGAAGCAGAGCTTCATACTCCCGCTCAGTTCGGCTGCCGCCACCGACGCATCTTGCGTCGGTCCAAAGGCCGCGAACCTGGCCGCGCTCACGCGCGCCGGATTACCGACGCCGCGCGGCTTCTGCCTCACGGCAGATGTTTATCGGCGGCAGATCGAGCATCTCGGGCTCAGCGACCTTGTGCGCCAATACGCCGAAGCCGATCCGCCGGCGCAGCGCCGGCTCGCCGTGGAAATTCGTCTAAAGCTTTATCAGGAAACGCTCGCGCCGGATCTTTATAACGACGTCATCGCCGCGTGGGCCGCGGAACGAAAGCCGGCGGCGGTGCGTTCTTCGGCGCTGATCGAGGATCGTGCCGACGGCAATTTTGCCGGCCAGTTCGAAAGCTTCCTCGGCATCGCCGGCGAGACCGAATTCATGACCGCATTGCGCGCCTGCTGGGCGGCTTTGTGGACCACGACCGCGCGGCGCTCCATGGCGCAGCATGAACAAAATCCGGCGCAGACCGCGATGGCTGTTTTGGTCCAGCCGCTTGTCGCCGCGCGCGCCTCCGGCGGGGCTTTGAGCGAAACTGCCGACGGCCAGATGCTGATCAGCGCCACATGGGGATTGGGCTCGACCATCGCGCAGGGCGAAGTGGTACCGGACCGCATCGTGCTCAGCCGCCAAGGCTTCGTGCGCTCCAACGAGCCCGGGCGAAAGCATCATCGCGAGACCTGCAGCCACGCTGCCGGCGGCGCGGGAACTTCGCCGCAAGCCGTGCCCGCGGCGCTCATTCGCGCCCCTTGCCTTAAAGCCGGCGAGGCCACCGCGCTTGGCCGGTTGATGCGCAAAGCGGAGAGCGTGCTCGGCATGCCCGTTGAGATCGAATGGGCGCTGGATGACGACGGTTTCAAATTGCTGCAGGCGCGTCCGCTGCACATGCGGCCGGCGCAGGTGCCGGACGAAATCTGGCTCAAACATCCGGGCCTCAATGGCCACCCCGCGGGGATCGGCTGGGGTTCGGGCCGTGCCGTGGTGGTGAATTGCGAATGTGAGCTCACGCGCGTGGCGCCGGGCGATATTTTGGTGACGCGCGTTGCCGGCCCGGCGCTGAGCCACATCCTGCCGCGCGTCGGCGGCGTGGTCGCCGAGCTTGGCGGCTCGACCTCGCATCTTGCTTCGCTGGCGCGCGAGCGCGGCATCCCCGCGGTGCTCGGCGTACTCGATGCCACGCGGCGCATTCCCGACGGCGCACAGGTCGCAGTCGACGGCGTCGCCGGCGTCGTGCGGTGGCTCGCCTGATGTGGACATCGCAACGACGGCCGCGGATTTTTGTTACCCAGCCGGTGTCGGAGACCGCGCTCAAGCGCCTGCGCGCCGTGGCGAAGGTCAAAGTGTTTCCCGATGCGAGCCGGATCATCCCCAAGCGCACGCTGCTCCAGGAAATACGTCACGCGGATATTTTGTTCTGCCTGCTCCACGACAAGATCGATCGCGCCGTCGTCACCGCCAATCCGCAATTGCGCCTGATCGCCGCACAATCGATCACGCCGTCGAACATCGACGTCGAGGGGGCGACGGAACGGCGCATTCCCGTCACCGTGACCGCGCCGATCACCACCGAAGCGACCGCGGATCTTAATTTCGGTCTGACGCTCGCGGTGGCGCGGCGGATTCTCGAAGGCGACCGCGCGGTGCGGGCCGGCAAATTCCCCGGCGGCCAGTCGGCGTATCTGATGGGCTCGTTTGTCTGGGGCAAAACCATCGGGCTCATTGGCGGCGGCGGCTTGATTGGCAAAGCCGTGGCGCGGCGCGCGCATGGTTTCTCGATGCGCGTGTTGTACTGGACCCCGCGGCGCAAATCCGAAAGCGAGGAGCGCAAAGCCGGCTTGACCTATGTGCCGCTCGAGCAGTTGCTGCGTGAGTCCGATTTCATATCGCTGCATTCGCCGCTCAATGCGCAGACCCGCCATCAAATCGGCGCCCGCGAGCTGCGGCTGATGAAAAAGACCGCGTTTTTGATCAACACCGCCCGCGGCGCGATTGTCGACGAGGCGGCGCTCGTGCGTGCGCTTAAGACCAAACAGATCGCCGGCGCTGGGCTCGATGTGTTCGAACACGAGCCTAAAGTCGACAAGCGCCTCAAAGCGATGTCGAATGTCGTGCTCACCCCGCATCTTGGCAGCGCCACGCCGCAAGTACGCGAGGAGATGGCAAAGGTCGTCGTCGACAATATTCTTGCCTTCCTGGAAGGACGGAAATTGCCGAACTGCGTCAATCCGCAGGTATTTGCTCTCTAGCGTCATTGCCGGACTTGATCCGGCAATCCATACCGCGGCAACGCAAGTTGAAATGCCGCATGGATGCCCGGGTCAAGCCCGGGCATGACGAGTTTACGGAGTAACTTGATGCCCCACACCACCATCGCCATCACCGACAGTCCGTTTCCCTCGCTTGAGCCAGCCAAGCAAAAGCTGGCGCGGCTTGATCCGGAATACCGCATGGCGAAAAGCGCTTCCGCCGACGACATCCTCGCCGTGGCGCGCGACGCCGACGCCATTCTCGTCACTTACGCCAAGCTTCCCGGCGAACTCCTTCGGCAGTTGACGCGTTGCAAGGCGATCGGCCGGTTCGGGCTCGGCGTCGACAATATCGATTTGCCGGCGGCGAAGGCGCTCGGCATTGCCGTCAACTACGTCCCCGATTACTGCCTGCGCGAAGTGTCGGACCACGCGATGGCGCTTTTGCTCGCACTCGCGCGCAAAGTGGCCCTCGCCAACAAACTGGTGCAATCCGGGCGATGGGAAGTGCCGCCGCTCGTGCCGCTGCGCCGGCTCGAAGGCCAGGTGTTCGGACTGGTTGGCTTCGGCAATATCCCGCGCATGCTGGCGCCCAAAGCCAAAGCATTTGGACTAAAGGTCCTCGCCCACGATCCTTACGTGGCAAAGGAAACGCTGCGCGCCGCCGGCGTCGAGGGCGTGAGCTTTGACGACCTTCTCGTCCGCTCCGACTTCATCTCGGTGCACGCGCCGCTCCTCCCGGCAACGCGCGGGCTGATGAATGCAGCCGCTTTCGCCAAGATGAAAAAGGGCGCGTACCTCATCAATACCGCGCGCGGGCCCTTGATCGATGAGGCTGCGCTCGTCGCCGCGCTCGATTCCGGCCATCTCGGCGGCGCCGCGCTCGACGTGGTGGCGACCGAGCCTTTGCCAAAAGATTCACCGTTTCTTGGCCGCGACAATGTGATCCTCACCCCGCACACCGCGTTTTATTCGGTCGAGGCGCTGGAAGAACTGCAGTCCAAATGCGCAAGCGACGTCGCCCGCGTGCTCTCAGGCGAAAAGGCGATCTACCCGATCAGCGCGTAATTCGGCCGCTCTTCTCCGCGGGGGACGCAATCACTCCGCGGTCCAGCCGCCGTCGAGAACGAGCGCCGAGCCGGTCATCAGCGATGAGGCGTCGGAAGCGAGAAACACGATCGCGCCGGTGATCTCGTCGAGCTGGCCGAGACGGCCGAGCTTGATCTTGGACAGCACTTCGTCGCGGAACGCCTTGTTCTCGAAGAACGGCCGGGTCATCGGCGTCTCCAGAAAGGTCGGACCCAGGCTGTTAACGCGGATGTTGTGCAGCGCGAGCTCGATCGCCATCGCCTTGGTGAAACCCTCCATCGCGTGCTTCGAGGCGCAATAGACGGTGCGGCGCGCCGCGCCGACATGTCCCATCTGCGATGAGATATTGATGATCGACCCGGGAAGATTTGCTTCGATCAGCCGGCGCGCCACCGCTTGCGCCATGAAGAAAGCGGCACGGACATTGAGCGCAAAGATCGCGTCGAAATCTTCTACCTTCACATCCGGCAGATAAGCCGGCCGGTTCATGCCAGCATTGTTGACGAGGATCGCAAACGGCTCGGCGCGCGTCACGGCCGTGCGCACGGCTTCGATATCCGTGACGTCCAGCACCAGCGCCTCGGCGGCCTCGCCGCGCGCGCGGATCGCCGCGGCGGCTTGCTCGATCTCGGATTTGGTGCGCGCGGCGAGCGTCACATGCGCGCCGGCGGCGGCCAGCGCCGAGGCTGCGGCGAGCCCAATGCCGCGCCCGCCGCCGGTGACGAGCGCGCGCTTGCCGTCGAGGCGGAAGGAAGGAGTTTTGGCGAGATCGATGATCACCTTGGGCGCCGTTGCTTCTCCTTCTCCCCGCTTGCGGGGGAGGTGAAATCACTCCGCCGCCTGGGCGTAGGGCACGTTGCGGCCGCCGTAACGGCGCAAGCGGACATTGGCCTGCTCGGCGTGGGCGACGAAGCCTTCCAGTAAGCACAACCGGGAACAATATTCGCCGATCATCGCGCTCGCTTCGTCGGTCGGCACTTTTTGATAGGTGCAGGTCTTCAAAAACTTTCCCACCCACAGCCCGCCGGTATAGCGCGCCGCTTTCTTGGTCGGCAGCGTATGGTTGGTGCCGATCACCTTATCCCCGTAAGCGACGTTAGTGCGCGGACCGAGGAACAGCGAACCGTAGTTTGTCATGTTGTTGAGAAAATAATCGGGATCGCGCGTAATCACCTGGACGTGTTCCGACGCTATACGGTCGGCCTCGCGCACCATCTCCGTTTCGTCCTCGCAAACGATGACCTCGCCGTAATCGGCCCAGGCTTTGCCGGCGGTTTCGGCGGTCGGCAGGATCGCAAGGAGCCGGTCAATTTCTTTCATGGTTTCGCGCGCGAGCTTTTCCGAATTGGTGATCAGGACCGCAGGCGATGTTGGTCCATGCTCGGCCTGGCCGAGCAGATCGGTCGCACAGATTTCGCCGTCGACGGTGTCGTCGGCGATGATCAGCGTCTCGGTTGGTCCGGCAAGCAGATCGATCCCGACGCGGCCGAATAGCTGGCGTTTGGCTTCCGCGACATAAGCATTGCCCGGGCCAACGATCATGTCGACGCCGCGAATGGTCTCGGTGCCGAGCGCCATGGCGGCGACGGCCTGCACGCCGCCGAGTACGAAAATCTCGTCGGCGCCGCCAAAATGCATCGCCGCGACAATCGCCGGGTGCGGGCCGCCCTTGAACGGCGGTGCGCAGGCGATGATGTGCTTCACGCCGGCAACGCGCGCGGTGACGATCGACATATGCGCCGAAGCGACCATCGGATAGCGCCCGCCGGGCACGTAGCAGCCAATCGAATTGACCGGGATGTGCCGGTGGCCGAGCACCACGCCGGGCAGCGTCTCCACTTCGAGATCGTGAAGCGTTGCTTTCTGCTTCTGCGCGAAATTACGCACCTGGGCCTGAGCGAATTTGATGTCGTCGAGATCGCGCTTGCGCACCTGCCCGATCGCCCGCTCGATCTCATCCGGCGCGAGCTTGAAGGATGGCGGCGACCAGTTGTCGAATTGACGCGACAGGTCGCGCACCGCCGCGTCCTTGCGCGCATCGATATCGGCGAGGATTTTCTCAACCGTTTCGCGAACCTTGGCGTCAGCCGCCTTGATCGCGGTAGCGTCCATTCCGCGCTTGAGATGCCGGGCCATCACACTTCTCCGTTACGCCTTTACTTAATCGCCTGCGGATTGATCGGCGAGCCGGTGCCGCCGGTAATGATGAGCGGCGGGCCGCAGAAGAAAAACTCATAGACGCCGTCGTCGGCGCAATCGTCGGCGAGTTCCCTCAGATAAAAGATTTCGCCCATGCAAAGACCCATTGCCGGTATCACCACCCAGTGCCACGGCTGATTGGCTTCCTTGGTTTCGTTGGGACGGACCTCGACCCCCCAGGTATCGGTGCAAATCGCGGCAATTTCCTTGTCCTGGCACCAATAGCAATTTTCAAACTTCACGCCGGGCGCATCGCCGCCGGCATAGCCGCCCCAGTTCTTTTCGGCGAGACAGCGCTCCATCTGGCCGGTGCGGACGATGACGAAATCGCCGCGGCCGATCGAGACATTCTGATCCTTGGCGCATTTGTCGAGTTCGTCATTGGAAATGCTCTCGCCGTCGGCCATCCACTTGACGCCGCGGTAGCGCGCGATGTCGAGGAGCACGCCGCGCCCGACCATTTTGTTTTTGGAATGCTCAATGCCAAGAACATTCAGTCCTTTGGAGTCGATCAGCTTGGCGTCGTACCCGTTATAAGCCTTATCCTCATAGAAAATATGCCCGAGCGCATCCCAATGCGTCGCACCCTGCACGCACAGCATCAGCGTATCGTCGGCATAGCGGATCTTGTTCCAATCCTGCCGCTCGGCGATAGCATCGGTGCCGGTGGCGAGCATCTGATGAATCGGATTGAAGCGCCCGCCGAACAATCCAGTCTGCGGTCCGTGGGTGTCGAGGGGAATACCGAGCGCAAATACCTTGCCAGTGCGGATCAGGCTCCCTGCCTTGACGATATCTTGCGGGGTTACGTGATTGAGCGTGCCGATCTGGTCGTCTTTTCCCCACCGACCCCAGTTTTTGAGCTTCGCCGTCGCCTCGGCGATTGCCTTTCTATCCACCTTGATGTCCATTTCTTCCGTCCCCTAGTTTTGTGCTTTCCCGCAGCGGTCAGAGGGCCGCCTTTAGGGTGCCTGATGAGTGTGACACAAACGCTCTGCGCCGTGCGAAAGATTATTTGCCGCCAAGGCTGCAGGAAGGAAAGGAGTAGCGCATGAAACTTTTAAGTTTCGCCGCCGAAGGCAAGGATTGGTTCGGAGCGCTGCGCGATGACGGTGTGGTCACGCTCAACGATAAAGTCGCGCAGCCGAGTCTTCGCGCGGCGCTCGCCGCCGGCGTAATGGATAATATGCGCAGCATTGCGCAACGCGCCGTGCCTGATCGCAAGCTCAATGAAATAAAATTTCTGCCGGTGATCCAGCAGCCGCACAAGATTCTCTGCGCCGGCATCAATTATCGTTCGCACGCGGCGGAGATGGCGCGCGAATTGCCGAAACAGCCGAGCATGTTCATTCGCTTTGCCGACACGCTGGTCGGGCATGGAGGCGAGCTCATCCGGCCCAAAGTCTCGGACAATTTCGACTTCGAAGGCGAGCTTGCGCTGGTGATCGGCAAGGGCGGCCGCCACATCGCGGCCGAGCGCGCGCTTGAGCATGTTGCCGGCTACACGTGCTTTGTTGACGGCAGCGTTCGCGATTATCAGAAATTCTCGGTGACCTCGGGCAAAAATTTCCCAGGCACCGGCCCGCTCGGGCCTTGGCTGGTTACCAGCGATGAAATCCCGGACCCCAGCCGTCTGACGTTGACGACGCGGCTGAACGGCAAAGAGGTCCAGCGCTCGCCCACCGATCTTTTGATCTATTCGATCCCGCAGATTATCGCGTTCTGCTCGAATTTCACTGCGCTTTCTCCGGGCGACGTCATTTCTACCGGCACACCTGAGGGCGTCGGCCATAGCCGCAAGCCGCCGCTATGGATGAAGGCCAGCGACACGCTCGAAGTCGAGATTACCGGCATCGGCGTGTTGCGCGCGCATGTCGTCGACGAGCGAAGCTGAAGTTCCTCCATCGGCTGCATCGCCTTTGGCGACAAGGTTGTCACCCCGACCGCGGTCGGGAAGCGTTTCGTTTTCCAAGCTTGCTGCTAGGGCGTGTACTCATAAATTGGGGTCCACGGACCACAGTTGGTCATGTCCGCTTTTCACCCCATAGCGGACATCGAACCGCGTTCACCGAATGTCCGCTTAGGGCCATGAGCAGACATTCCACCATTCATTCGATCACCTCGTCGGCGCGGCCAACCAGTGGCAATGGAATGGCAATACTGAGCGCCTTGGCTGTCTTGAGGTTTAGGATCAGCTCGACTTTCGTCGCCCGCTGCACCGGCAGGTCGGAAGGCTTTTCGCCTTTGAGGATACGGCCGGTGTAGACGCCAGCCAGACGGTATGCGTCGACAATGCTAGCTCCGTAGCTTATGAGGCCGCCGGCCGCAGCGAACTCGCGGAACTCGTAGATCGTAGGCACCGCGTGATCGACCGTCAGCTTGGCGAGCTGTTGACTGCGGCTCGTGAAAAATGGCGCCGATCACGAGCGCGCCTGCCCGTAGTTGGGCTACCGTTGCAAAGACTGCATCGAAATCGCGGTCGCTGCTCGCATGCAGGACATGGAGTTGTAGCCCGAGGCCGCGTGCCGCTGCCTGCGCCTCGCTCGTTACAGTTTCGGCAGCGGGAGTGGTCGGGTTGACGAGTAAAGCAATTGTAGTCGCCGTCGGGACCAACTCGTGTAGCAGCTCTAGCCGCTTCGCCCCGATCTCCACGTCCAAGACGGTCACACCAGTGAGATTGCCGCCTGGTCGGCTTAGGCTGCCGACAAGTCCGAAAGCGAGCGGATCGAAGCCTACCACGAAGATGATCGGCAGTGTCGAGGTTGCTGACTTGGCTGTTTGCACGGCAGGGCCATTCGCGACGATTGCGGCCACTCGGCGGTCAACCAGATCGGCCGCCAACGCCGGTAGTCGATCGTATTGGCCATCTGCCCAGCGGTATTCAACCATGACGTTCTGGCCCTCTCCGTAGCCGGCCTCTTCAAAGCCGCGACGGAACGCCGCCAAAATGGCTGGGTTCTCGCCGGGCGCCCTACTGTTAAGGAACCCGATCACCGGCATCGCCGGCTGCTGCGCACGCGTCGCGAGCGGCCACACTGCGAACGCGCAACCGAAAGCGTGATGAAATCCCGCCGCTGCATGTGCCCCCGTAACAATCACGGCTTATGCAAGCGCTAAAGCCTAGCACTTTGCGACTGGGCGACGAGTGACAAAATTGGGCACAAACGAGTTCAGACCGCTGGTCAGCTCATGTCCGCCGTGGGTCAGACATGAACCGCTCAAACCGTGATGTCCGCTTCTACCCCGAAAGCGGACACTGTCGGCGCGTTTATTAGTGCACGCCCTAATCCTTGTCGTCGCGCTTTACCGGCGTGTTCATGGCGACATCGCTGCGGCGCTGATTGCCGGTCTCGCGGCCGAGCGCGAAATAATCGCTAGCCGCCGCCATGCGCGCCTGGCGTTCGAGTTCATCCGGCCAATAGCCGAGATCGTAGCCATGCCACGGGCTTTCCGGCTTGAGCGGCGGCAGGCCGAGCCGCTCCCAGATCGCTCTCGCCCGTTCCATGAATTCGCGCTTGGGCAAGGCGACTGGGGCATAGGTGCCTTTGAGCGTCGCGTTGATGAGCACGGCGGCGGTTTCGCCGCCGTCACGCGGCCCGCGCGGGCCGTGGCCCGGATGTTTGTGCGGCACGACCCGGAGATCGTGCTGCGGCCGGCAGCGGTACGACATGGCCCATAACAGGGCGTCCGCGTTCTGCGGATCGATGTCTTCGTCGACGGCAATGATCCATTTGCCGGCGAAGCGATGCAGCGTCGAGGCGCCGTTGAGCGCGCGCCAGATTTCGGTTTCCGGCGCGCCGCGGGCAAACTGAATTCCGATCACGGCATAGAGGCTGGTGAGCGGCTCGTGCATGGCCACGCGCTTGACTGAATTGATGCCGAGCACGGCGCGCAGATGGTGCAGATAAAGCGGCTCCATGGCGACGCGCCGAATCACGCTGGATTCGCTTGGCGTCACTTGGCTGATGAAGGACGTGAGTATCGCGTTGCGCCGCCGCGTGATCGCGGTGACGTTCATGAAGGCATTGTATTCCTGCAGATTGACGTAACCGTGCGATTCGCCGAACGGCGCCTCGGGCTCGAGGAATTCGGTATCGATCAGTCCCTCAATGACGAGCTCGGCTTCGGCCGGGACCAAGAGATCGACGGTCTTTCCCCGCACCACATTGATCGGTGCGCTGGCGAGCCCGCCGGCGACCGCGAGCTCATCGAGATCTTCCGGCAATTTCTGGACCGCGGCATAGGACACAAGCGGTGGACAGCCGACCACGACCGCGCATGGCATCGGCTCGCCGCGCGCCTTGTATTTGAGCCAATGTGCGTAAATGCCGGCGCGCAATTCGACCGAAGGATTCATCCCGAGCCGCCGCGGCGCTTTGAGTTGACCGCGATAGTTGCCGACATTCTGGCGGCCGCTATCCGGATCTTTGGTGATGTAATGGCCGGCGGAGAGGTAAGGCGCATTGTCGAAGCCGGGGGTGGAAATCGGCACCGGCAAACCGTCGAGCGCGGCGCCCGCGGCATCGAGCGCGTCGCCGAGCACGCAGATGTCCTGGCAAGGCGCATCGGTAACGACGCGCGGCTCGATTGGTGCGGCCAGCGCCTTCACCCAGGCGACGCCGATCGCGTCGAGCGGGCGGCCAAAGCCGATGCGGTAGACTTCCGGATTGGCGGCGAGCCCCGCGACCAAAACGGCGATATCGTAGCGGGTGCCTTTGCCGTCGGTGGCTTGCGTGAACAAGAATGCCCGCCGGTCGTTTTCGGCGATACCGCCGCGATATTGCCAGCGCACGAGGGGATGCATTTCGGTATCTTTGTTGATCGGCTCCTCGACGACGATTAACAACCCGGCGCGGTGCAGCGCGAGCACATGGTCGTGCAGATCGGCATAGCTGCGCTCGCGGCGGCCTTCGCCGCGATAGCGTTCGAGCACACCCGGAATTTCGTCCGATCCGCTCATTGAATTGTTAGCGCGGCTGCGTCAGCGAGCACATCAGCCAAGCCGCGGCGGTAAATAGATCGGCATCGCGATCGAAATAGCCGATCACCTGAAGGCCAAGCGGCAAATCGTTCAGCGCGAAGACGGGCAGCGACACGGCCGGGACACCGAGCAGCGAGGCCGGCACGTTGAATTCCGGATTGCCGGTCGAGCCGAGGCCCTCGGGAGCATGGTTTGGCGCCGAGAGCGTAATGCAGGCCTCGCAGTTGGCGGAAAGCTCGGCATGCACCGCGCGCACGCGGGCGCGCTCCTTGAGATCGGCGCGATGATCGGTGAGCGTCATGTCCTCGTAGCGCTGCACGCGCTCCAGGATGTTGCGGCTTAACGCTCCAGCATCGCGCTCGCGCATGGTGCGAATGAACCAGCCCGTCTCCCAGCCGTTGCAGCGATGCGACAGCTCCATCGCGTTGACCAAGTCGGTTTCCAGCGCGGCGACTTTGTCGTCGTTATGCCGCGTGCGAATTTCGATGCCGGCGGATTTCAGCCGCATGACATATTCGCCGAGCCGCTGCTTGGCGCCGACCGAAGCGGCGTCCCAGCCCGCGGTCTCGAGCACGGCAAGCCGGCGCGGCTTTTCGCCGGGGGGCATCGTGTCCGGGCCCTGCAGCCCAGGAGTGCCGGCATCGCCGCCGACCCGCGCAACGATTTCGCGCGCGACTTGCCAGGCATCCTGCAGCGATGCGGCCAGGATTCCGGTGCAACTTTGGCTTTGATAATCGTGGCTGGCTTCGCGATTGATGGCGTTGACGCTGGGCTTGAAACCGACACAGCCGCAGAAACTCGCCGGCCGAAGGACGGAGCCGATGACCTGCGTGCCGAGCGCGGCACTGACGGCGCCGGCGGCAACGGCGGCAGCCGAGCCGCTCGACGAGCCGCCCGGCGTATGCGCCGGATTCCACGGATTGCGCGTGCCGCGCGGCTCGGAGGCGGCGAACTCGGTGGTGACTGTCTTGCCGACGATCACCGCGCCGGCATCGCGCAGCGCGCGCACGCTGGCGGCGTCTTTTTCGGAGCGCCAGCCGAGGAACAGCGGCGAACCCATCTGAGTGGGCATATCGAAGGTTTCGATCACGTCCTTGATGCCGACCGGCATGCCGTCGATCGCCGATAACGGCCGCCCGGCGCGCCAGCGTTCGGTTGCGCGATCCGCCGCCGCGCGCGCGGCCGGCAGATTGGTGCAGACGAATGCGCCGATGCGAGGCTCCCAGGCTTCGAGCAATTCCAGCGATTTTTCGAGAAATTGTCGCGGCGTGGCGTCGCCCGACGCGAAGTTTCGCGTCGCCGCAAGATACGGCCGCATCGCCGGCCTGGTCTGCTCGCGCATGCCGCTCCTGCCGATGGTGTCCTGCAGGTCACTCACGCTACTTGCTCTCGTCGTAATAATGAATCTCGTAGAGCAGGCAGCCACGGTCCGACTTGAATGGCCCATGATAGACGCCGGGCGGTCGGCACGCATAGGTCGGCGCCTCGAACGACTGCCCGCCCCTGCCCTCGGCGTCATTGCCGACGATCAAATCGCCGGAAACCAAATAGACTTCTTCCCAGTGGTCATGCACGAACGGCGCCGCGGTGTGGATGCCGGGAGCAAACCGCAACAGCCGCGTTCGGCTGCCCATTTTCCGTTTCTCGTCGAGATCGCTGGCCAAGATTTTTTGCTGGATGCCGGTGGGGTAACCCGGCGGGGTCGCCCAACCCTCGTTCATGTCGATCTTGTGGAACTCAAGATGCGGCTTGTTCATCGGCATAGTCGGTAGTTTTCCGTGTTTGATAATAATCCTGAATTGTCGACCGGTTGCGCCCAAAGCGGATTATCAACGTCGGCGATCACGAGGAGGTTGACCGGAATTTTGCGGTGCACAGGCCCGGATTCGCGGTGGAACAAGGGGCGGGGGGACATACGCGGATAACATGCGCGGATACTCAAAATCCTCCCGTAAACCTTCATGCAGCAACGAGCGATATCGCGCAGTTTACGCCCGTTGCAACCGCTTATCGCCCATTGTACATGGGGTGCGTGCCTAGGCAATCGAGCGACAAATTCGCCGCTTTTGGTCACCATCGCCGCGGCATGTCGC
>DASXJB010000064.1:0-3228 GCA_036497645.1 Xanthobacteraceae bacterium | reverse complement strand
TGGCGAAACGGGCGCGCGGTTCGACGCCTCGAAATTCTCCTGGATCGGCAGCGCCAATAACGAAGTAAGCGTTTGCGTGGCGTCGGCCGCCTCCGGCATCACCAAATTCGATGAGCTGTTCGACAACCCGATGACGATCGGGTCGACCGGCGCCGCCGACGACACCTACCAATTTCCCGCGCTGGTGAATGCCGTGCTCGGCACCAAATTCAAGATCGTCACCGGCTATCCCGGCGGCAACGATGTCAGCCTCGCGCTCGAGCGCGACGAAGTGCAAGGCCGCTGCGGCTGGTCGTGGTCGAGCATCAAGACGACGCGCTTCAATTGGGTGCGGGACAAGCGGATCATCGTTCTGGTGCAAATGTCATTGTCGAAGCACCCCGATCTGCCGGACGTGCCGCTGATCATGGATTTAGCGAAAACCAACGAACAACGGCAGATTTTCAAAATGATCTTCGCCCGCCAGACGATGGGCCGGCCCTATCTGGCGCCGCCCGGCGTGCCGGCCGACCGGCTCGCGGCGCTGCGTAAGGGCTTCATGGACACGATGACGGATAAGGAATTTCTCGACGAGGCCGAGCAGAACAAGTTCGAGATCAATCCGGTGAATGGCGAGGAGCTGGAAGCGCTGGTCAAGGACGTGTACCGGACGCCGTCGGAGATCGCGAAAAAGGCCGCGGCCGCGGTGCGGTAGCAATCCACAGTCAAATCAAAACAAGCGCGTCGCGGCGCGCAGGTCCGGAAACAATTCACCGAGGAGCGACGGCGGCCAGGCCACGGCCAGCGCCCAGTGGAACACCAGATAGCAGACCAGCGTCGTCGCCGCGGCAAAGCCGAGCGCGGTCGGCCACGGTTCGCCAAAGCCGAAGCGCATATAGGCGCAAATGAACACGGCGATCGCGGGAATGAATCCGATCAGCGCGACCAGCGCGATGAAGGCGGCCATCCAGACGAAAAAAATCGTCGCCCGCCGCCGCACCACGTCATCGGCAACGCCGAGATCGGGAACATGCGCGCTCACTTTCATTCCGGAATCGGCGTGCGCGGCGACTTTTTGCTCGGGGCCGAACAGCTCGTTGACGAGATTGAGGACGGCGGCGACGAGCGCCATGCTGCAAGCGGTGAGCGGCACGAGCTTGGCGTCGTGCGGCCATTCGGTTGACGAGATCATCGCCGCGACGATGAGCACGATGATCGCAAGCGAGAAAGCTGGCGCGGCACCGAACCGCGCCTTGCGGCCGCCGACTTAGCGAAATTGCTCAATCAGCGTGATCGCGATTTGCGACAGCGGCCGATACAGCGCCCACACCACGCCGGCGAGAATCGCCAGCACCGCCGGGCGCAACAGCCAGCCCCAGCCGTAGAGTTGCGTCGAGATGAACAGATAGCGCTCGAAGATCGCGCCGACCACCAAGCCAAGCACCATGGGCGGGCGCGGCCAGCCGAGCCGTTTCATGATCCAGCCGACCACGCCGAAGAACAGCAGCGAATAGAGATCGCCCCAATCGTGCTCGCCCTCGAAGGCGGCGACGAAAACCAGCGCGATGATAACGGGGAGCAGAATCTCGGGACGAATGCGCGACACTTGCGCCAGCCAGCGGCTGCAGCACAGACAGATGATGGCGCCGATGACATGCGCCAGCGTCAGGCTCCAGACGATCATATAGGTCAAATCGAGATGCTTGGTCAGCATCTCCGGACCCGGCGTGAGCCCGTGCATCAGAAACGCGCCCAGCAGGATCGCCATCGAGGCGCCGGCGGGCACGCCAAACGCTATGGTCGGCACCAGATGACCGCCCTCCTTGGAATTGTTGGAGCTTTCCGGCGCGATCACGCCGCGCACGTCGCCGGTGCCGAATGTTTCCGGATTTTTCTCGGTGCGTTGCGCGTAGCCGTAAGCGATCCAGTCGATCACCGCCGAGCCGATGCCGGGGATGGCGCCAAGCCCGGTGCCGAGCACGCCGCAGCGCAGCACCAGCCACCAGTGTCGCGCGACGTCGCGCACGCCTTCCCATTGGCTCGACATATTGATGTTCGGCGCACTGTCGCCGGCGATGCGCTTGCGCGACACCGCGAGTTCGGCGAGTTCCGGCAGGGCGAAAATGCCGAGTGTCGCCGGAATGAGTGGCATGCCGTCCCACAAATAGAGCCAGCCGAAGGTCCAGCGCAGCGTGCCGCTCTGCGCCCGCGAGCCGATCATCGCGATCATGAGCCCAAGCCCCGCGGCGGTCAGCCCCTTGAGCGGCGCCCGGCCAGACAGCGTCGCCACCATCGACATGCCGAACAAGGTGAAAGCCAAAAGCTCCGGTGAGCCGATCGACAGCATCACCGGGCGCAGGATCGGAATGCTCACCGCGAGCACGATGGCGCCGACAATGCCGCCGGCCAGCGAAGCCGCGAAGCCGGCGCCGAAGGCGCGGCCGGCCTCGCCCTTGCGCGCCATTGCATGGCCGTCGATCACCGTCGCTGCGGCGCCGACATGGCCGGGCACGCCGAACAGAACCGCGGTGATGAAATCCGACGACGTGATCACCGCCGCCATGCCGAGTAAGAGCGCGAAAGCGGTATATTCGTCGAGGTTGTAGGTGAACGGGATCAGCATCGCCATGCCGACGATCCCGTTCAGCCCGGGAAGCACGCCGATCGCGAGCCCAATCAGGACGCCGATGAAAAGGATCAACAGGCGCGCGGGCTCAAGCAGGAGCTGCAGCGCATGCACGGCGCTGGCGATCATGTCCGGCTGCATCGCTCATTGGTCCCCGGTTGCGCGCGGCATCGCGCCTGAAACCTGCAAAGCCGTCAAGCCCATGCTAGGGTTCAGCGATCCGGCCTATTGCCGCATCAATCAGACCGTCATCATAAATTGCCAAGTTCATCCGGGAGAAGAATGCGCAAGCAAGGCCATCGGTTCGGAGCGATCAGATCAGGCAAACCGGGTATCCGCAGAATCATCGCCAGCAAAGCCGCCGCGCTCGCTATGCTCGTCGGCGTCTTTATCGGCCTCGTTGCCCTCGGCGCCGCGTGGGCAGACGCGGTGGCCGATTTCTACAAGGGCCGCCCGATCGACCTTTATATCGGCTATAGCGTCGGCGGCGCCTACGACCTTTATGCGCGGGTGATCGGGCGGCATCTCGGCGCGCATATTTCGGGCAATCCGACGCTGGTACCGAAGAATCTCGAAGGAGCCGGCAGCCTTCGGCTCGCCAATTATCTTTACCGCGTTGCGCC
>DASXJB010000063.1:0-5582 GCA_036497645.1 Xanthobacteraceae bacterium | reverse complement strand
GTGCTGCGGCCCGAACTCGCATTGATCACGTCGAGCATGATGCGCGGATCGAGGCCGGCTTTGACTCCCGCGACCATCGACTCCGAGGTCGCCACCATTGCCGCCGCGGACAGCACATTGTTGCAGAGCTTCATGGTCTGGCCGGCGCCCGGCCGTTCGCCGATGTAGAAGAATTTCCCGATCACCTTGAGCGCGGGCTCGACCGCCTCGACATCCGCGCGCGGACCGGACGCCATCACCGCGACCGTGCCTTTCTCGGCGCCGCGCACGCCGCCGGAAACCGGCGCATCGATCTGCACGATGTTGCGGGCGGCAAGCGCCTTGAAGATGCGCTGCGCCATCACCGCGCCGGTGGTGGAAAGGTCGACGAAGCGCTTCACGCGCTTGCCATCGATCACGCCGTCGGGCCCGGTCGCGACTTTGAGAACGATGTCGGGCGTCGGCAGGCTCGCCATCACCGTTTCGACCATGTCGGCGACTTCCTTCGGCGAGCGCGCCGCGACGGCGCCGCGCGCGGCGAGATTGCCGATCGCTTCCTGGCGGGTGTCGTAGACCACGACTTTATGCCCGGCTTCAACGAGCCGCCGCGCCATGTGCGCGCCCATATTGCCGAGACCGATAAAGCCGATGTCCATCACACATATCCTTCCCGATTTCGTCATGCCCGGCTTATGCCGGGCCATGACGTCATTCAACTTGCTCGCCCATAAATTCGGCGCGCACTTTGTCGGTGTGCTGCCCGATGGCCGGCACCGGTCCGTAGCGGCGCGCGTCGGCATTATGCCGCGGCGGCGCCGGATAGGACACCGGCCCGCTTGGCGTGCCGACGGTGATGCGGCGCAGATGCGGATGATGCGACAGGTCTGCGGGCGTGTTGACGCGGGCAAACGCGATGTCGGCGGCGGCGAGCTTTTGCTGCAGCAAAGCCGCGTCGAGCATGCCGAAAGCCCTGGCGACCCTGCCGTCGGTTTCGGTGCGGCGTTTGACGCGTTCGACATTGGTGGCGAAGTCCGGATCGGCGGCGAGCGCACTATCGCCGAGAATTTTTTCGGCGAGCACGCGCCATTCGCGATCGTTTTGGATCGAGATGAGAATGGCGACGCCGTCGCGGCTGCGGAACGCGCCGTACGGCGAAATTGACGTGTGCGCCAGGCCGATCCGTCGCGGCGTCGCTCCCGCCTCCTGCTGCAACAGCGGCACCGTCATCCAATCGGCCATGGCGTCGAACATCGAGATTGACAGCGCCGCGCCTTGCCCGCTGCGCTCGCGCGCGATCGACGCTTCCAGAATCGCTTCATAGGCATTCATGCCGGCGGCGATGTCGACGACCGAAACGCCGACCCGCGACGGCTCGCTCGTGCCGGTGACCGAAGCGAGACCGGACTCGGCCTGGATCAGCATGTCATAGGACTTGCGCGCCGCGAGCGGGCCGGTTTCGCCGAAGCCCGAGATCGAGCAGCAGATCAGACGCGGGTGTTCGCGCCGTAACCGAGCAATGGCAAAACCAAGCTTGGCGATCGCGCCGGGCTTCAAATTCTGCACGAACACATCGGCGCGCGCGATCATCGCTGCAAGCAGCACCTTGTCGTCGGGTTTGGCGAGATCGAGCACGACTGATTCCTTGCCGCGATTGAGCCAAACGAAATAGCTGCACTCGCCGTGCACGAGATCGTCGTAGCCGCGCGCGAAGTCGCCGTCCGGCCGCTCGATCTTGATGACCCGCGCGCCGGCATCGGCGAGGCGGCAGGTGCACATCGGCGCGGCGACTGCCTGTTCGAGCGAAACGACAAGGAGGCCGGAGAGCGGGAGGGTCATCGATTATTCCTGCATTCCGTCACCCTGAGGTGCGAGCGGAGCAAGCCTCGAAGCGCGACGGCCCGTGCATCCTTCGAGGGCCGCGGAGCTTGTCATCGGGGCGGCCACTTCGGGCCGGACCCGTTGGCGGCCACCTCAGGATGACGGGCAATCATCAATACGACCTTGGCAGGCCGAGCACATGCTCGGCGATATAGGACAGCACGAGATTGGTCGAGATCGGCGCCACCGTGTACAGCCGGGTCTCGCGGAATTTGCGTTCGATGTCGAATTCCTCGGCAAAGCCGAAACCGCCATGGGTCTGCACGCACATGTCGGCCGCGGCCCAGGACGCTTCGGCGGCGAGATGCTTCGCCATATTCGCTTCGGCGCCGCAATCGCGCCCCGCTTCGTAGAGCGCGGCCGCTTCGCGCACCATCAGCTCGGCGGCGCGCATGCCGATATAGGCGCGCGCGATCGGAAACTGAACGCCCTGGTTTTGTCCGATCGGCCGGCCAAACACCACGCGTTCGCCGGCATAGGCGGTCGCCTTCTCGACGAACCATTTGGCGTCGCCGATACATTCGGCGGCGATCAGGATGCGCTCGGCATTCATCCCGGAAAGGATGTAACGAAAGCCCTCGCCTTCCTGGCCGACCACGGCTTGCGCCGGCACGCGGAGATTCTCGAAAAAAACCTCCGTCGTGGCGTGGTTCATCATGGTGCGGATCGGCCGGATGGTCAGGCCGTGGCCCTTTGCTTCACGCATGTCGACGAGGAACACCGTGAGTCCCGCGGTGCGCGACGCCGTTTGCTCGCGCGGGCTGGTGCGGGCAAGGAGCAGCATGAGATCGGAGTGCTCGGCGCGCGAGGTCCAGATTTTCTGGCCATTGACGATGTAGTGGTCGCCGGCGCGCACCGCGGTGGTGCGCAGATTGAGCGTATCGGTGCCGGATGTAGGCTCGGTGACGCCGAACGCCTGCAGGCGAAGTTCGCCGCGTGCGATCGCCGGCAGGTAGCGCTTTTTCTGTTCCGCGCTGCCGTGGCGAAGGAGCGTGCCCATCGTGTACATCTGGGCGTGGCAGGCGGCGCCGTTACAGCCGGACGCCTGGATCTCTTCCATGATTGCGGCCGCCGCGGTCATGGTCAGCCCGCTGCCGCCATACTCTTCCGGAATAAGCGCAGCGAGAAAACCGGCTTTGGTCAGCGCGGCGACGAATTCTTCCGGATAGGCGCGCTCGCGATCGAGGCGGCGCCAATATTCGCCGGGAAAATCCGCGCATAGTGCCCGCACCGATTCACGGATCGGGGCAAGATCGTCGTGATTGGAATCCTTGGTCGCGTTCGCCGTCATCGCACTCTTACAATCAAACTTGCAATTACAATCGCAGCTCGGCGCGGCCGTTATTGACCGCGATCACGTCGCGCTCGGCGACGCGCGAGCGAAAGCTCACGATTTTACCATCGCGCCACATTTCGGTGCGCAGCGTCTCGCCGGGAAACACCGGCGCCGAGAAACGGCAGGCGAAGGCGACAAGCTTCGCCGGATCATAGCCGCAAAAGGTGCGCAGCACCGCATGGCCGGCGATGCCGAAATTGCCGAGACCGTGCATGATCGGCCGCGGATAGCCGGCCTGTTTCGCCACTGCCGGATCGATGTGCAGCGGATTGAGATCGCCGCTCAAGCGATAGATCAGCGCCGCTTCCGGGCGCGTGACGAGATCGCAAACCGCATCCGGCGCGCGCGACGGAATCGGGTGCGGCTCGGGCGCCTGCCGCGGCGGCCCGCCGAAGCCGCCGTCGCCGCGGCAGAACGTGGTCTGCGTCACGGTCGCGACCGCCTCGCCGGTCGCCTTGTCCGTCACCTTGCGTTCGCTGAGCACGAGCGCGCCTTTGCCCGGACCTTTGTCGATGACCTCGATGATGCGCAGCCGGCCGACCACGGTTCCTTTTGCGGCCAACGGCCGGTGCAGGGTGATGCCCTGTTCGCCGTTGACGATCCTGAGCCAATCGATGCCGGTATCGCGCTCGCGCGCCCAAAAGCCGGGATGGCCCAGCACGGTGCCCATGGTCGGCAGCACTTTCAGATTCTTCTCGTAAACGAAGGCGAGCTCGTCTTCGTTCATCGGATCGTGGCCGAGCCCGATGCCGAGCGCGTAGAGAATGCAATCCTTCGGACCGTAGCTTTGCTCGGCCGGCGGCACTTCGAGCGCCATCAGCTTATCGTAGACGATCGCCATCACACCGGGTCCCAGGAGAACACGTCGCCGGAACGCTCCAGCGGAGTAAACGAAGGCGCGAACGCGCCCTTGAGCTGCGCGTCGAGCTTTTCCGGTGTCCAGCCGTCGGACCGATGGATCGTGCGGATCGGCCGGTTCTGGTTGAACAAATAAATCTCGTTGTTGCGCACCGAAAAAATCTGTCCGGTGATGCCTTCGGCGCGATCGGAGGCGAGATAGACCGTCAGCGGCGCGATCTTTTCCGGCGTCATTTCGCGAATCCGCGCGACGCGCGCTTTTTCCTGCTCGGTCTCCGCCGGAATCGAATCGATCATGCGCGTCCAGGCGAACGGCGCGATGCAATTGGAGCGGACCTTGAATCGCTCCATGTCGAGCGCGATGCCGCGCGACAGTCCGACAATGCCCATCTTCGCGGCCATGTAATTGGCTTGGCCGAAATTGCCAACGAGCCCGGAAGTCGACGTCATATGCACGAAACTGCCGGAATTCTGCTCGCGAAAATGCGTCGCACAGGCGCGGCTCATGGCGAAACTGCCATGCAGATGCACGTTGATCACGTCCGACCAGTCGGACCAGCTCATGCGATGAAAGATGCGGTCACGCAAAATGCCGGCATTGTTGACGAGGATGTCGACGCGGCCGAACTGCTCGAGCGCCGCGGTGACGATTTTCTCGGCGTTGCCTGGGTCGCTGATCGACAGCGTCGAGGCGATCGCGTCGCCGCCGGCCTTCTTGATCTCGTTGACGACCGCCTGTGCCGGGCCGGTGTCGGTGCCGGCGCCGTCGAGGCTGGCGCCGATGTCGCAAACCACGACGCGCGCGCCCTCCTGCGCCAATAACAGCGCGATGCCGCGGCCGATCCCGCGTCCGGCGCCGGTGACGATCGCGACTTTGCCCGCAACGATGTTCGGCATTTCCAAATAGCCCCCTTCTTTCAATCGTCACCCCGGTGCTTGAAACGGGGGTCCATGCAGCCATGCCGTCCCATGGATTGCCGGGTCAAGCCCGGCAATGACAATGTCAATAACGTTACCCCCAAACCTCGCGCGCGACCTCGCCGATCATACGCAGCTTCGCCCATTGTTCGTCCTCGGCGAGAATATTGCCTTCCTCGGTCGAGGCGAAGCCGCATTGCGGCGAGAGACAAAGCTGATCGAGATCGGCAAAACTGGCGGCTTCCTCGATGCGCCGCTTGATCGCATCTTTGCCTTCCAGCGCGCCGGTTTTGGTGGTGACGAGGCCGAGCACCGCGACGCGCCCTTTTTGCAGGCGTTGGAGCGGCTCGAAGCCGCCGGCGCGCGCGGTGTCATATTCCATGAAATAACCGTTTACCTTGATGCGGTCGAACAGCACTTCCTGCATCGCGTCGTAGCCGCCCGCGCCCATGAAGGTCGATTTGTAGTTGCCGCGGCACAGATGCATGGTCACGGTCATGTCCGGCGGAATGTCCGAAATCGCGACATTGATGAGGTCGCCGTAGATGGTGCCGAGCGCCTGCGGATCGTCGCCGCGATCCTTCATCCGCTGGCGATATTTTGGATCGCACAA
>DASXJB010000062.1:0-20066 GCA_036497645.1 Xanthobacteraceae bacterium | reverse complement strand
AACTCGCGCCCAACCCTCGCGCCCGTCACGCGCACATGGTTATGGAAGCGCCACCGCAGTGGCGCGAATGCGACAGGTTTATTTATTGTCGGGTTAACGTTGCGAAGCCGTTAACCGCCGGATTTCCGCGGTTTCACGCTAGCTCGAGCCGTAATGATAGTTGCGCGGCATGCGCGCCCGACACGCTGCTGGCTCGCCCAGCGTGAACTTGTTGATAGTTTGTTAACCAGGATGGCCGGCCGGCGCGCGATACGGCCCGAAGCTATGCGTCAGCGGCGGCCGGCGCGCCGAGCGCGGCTTGCGCCGCGGCAAGCCGCGCGATCGGCACGCGGAATGGAGAGCACGACACGTAGTCGAGCCCGACCTCGTGACAAAACGCCACCGAGGCCGGATCGCCGCCGTGCTCGCCGCAAATGCCGAGCTTGAGCTTGCCGCGTACTTTGCGGCCGCGCTCGGTTGCGATACGGATCAGTTCGCCGACCCCGTCGCGATCGAGCGAGACGAACGGATCGCTCGGCAAAATGCCCTTCGCCGTGTAGATGCTGAGAAAGCTCGCCGCATCGTCGCGGCTGATACCGAACGCGGTCTGGGTGAGATCGTTGGTGCCGAACGAGAAAAATTCGGCAGTCTCGGCGATTTCGTCGGCTTTGAGCGCCGCGCGCGGCAGTTCGATCATAGTGCCGACTTGATATTTCAGCTTCGCGCCGGTTTCGGCGGCGACCTTTTGCGCGGTGGCGTCGATGCACTCCTTGACCAGATCGAGCTCGCGCTTAGTGGCGATCAGCGGCACCATGATTTCGGGCGCGACCGTCTTGCCAGTCTGGCGGCCGGCTTCCGCGGCCGCTTCGAAAATGGCGCGCGCCTGCATTTCCGCGATTTCCGGATAGGCGATCGCCAGCCGGCAGCCGCGGAAGCCGAGCATGGGATTGAATTCGTGCAGCTCGCGAGCGCGATCGGCGAGCCGTTGCGGATCGGCGCCCATCGCCTCGGCCACTTCGGCGATCTCCTCCTCGCTGTGCGGCAGAAATTCGTGCAGCGGCGGATCAAGGAGCCGGATCGTCACCGGCAAGCCGCCCATGATTTTGAACAGGGCGAGAAAGTCGCCGCGCTGCATCGGCAAAAGCTTGGCGAGCGCGGCGCGGCGCGCCACTTCGTCCTCGGCGAGGATCATCTCGCGGACGGCGCGGATGCGATCTTCATCGAAGAACATGTGCTCGGTGCGGCACAGCCCGATGCCTTCGGCGCCGAATTTGATCGCGGCGCGCGCATCCGCCGGCGTATCGGCATTGGCGCGCACCTTTAAAACGCGCAGCTCATCGGCCCATTTCATGACGGTTGCGAATTCGCCGGCCAATACCGGCTCGATCATCGGCACCGCGCCGGCGAGCACCTGTCCGGTGGCGCCGTCGATGGTGAGCGTGTCGCCTTTTTTTAGAACCGTGCCGCCGGCGGTGAGCGTCTGGGTGCGGTAATCGACCCGCAGCGAGCCGGCGCCGGAAACGCAGGGCTTGCCCATGCCGCGCGCGACCACCGCGGCATGCGAGGTCATGCCGCCGCGCGTCGTCAAGATTCCCTCGGCGGCATGCATGCCGTGAATGTCTTCCGGCGAGGTTTCGACCCGCACCAGGATGACTTTGCGGCCCTGGCTCTTGAGCGCCTCGGCTTCATCGGACGAGAACACGATCTCGCCTGACGCCGCGCCGGGCGAGGCCGGCAATCCGGTGGCGATGATCTTGCGTTCGGCCTTCGGATCGATGGTCGGATGCAGCAGCTGATCGAGCGCTGAGGGGTCGATGCGTTTGACCGCCTCGGTCTTGTCGATCAGTTTTTCCTGAGCCAAGTCGACGGCGATGCGCAGCGCGGCCTGCGCGGTGCGCTTGCCGCTGCGCGTTTGCAGCATCCAAAGCTTGCCTTGCTCGACGGTAAATTCGAGGTCCTGCATGTCGCGATAGTGGCGCTCGAGCGTGTTTTGGATGCGCTTGAGCGCAGCGAAAGCCTCCGGCAACGCTTTTTCCATCGACGGCTTATCGGAGCCGGTTTCCTTGCGCGCGGCTTCGGTGATTTCCTGCGGCGTGCGGATGCCGGCGACGACGTCCTCGCCCTGGGCGTTGATCAGATATTCGCCGTAGAGCTTTTTCTCGCCGGTCGACGGATTGCGGGTAAAGGCGACGCCGGTCGCCGAGCTCTCGCCCATATTGCCGAACACCATCGCCTGCACGTTGACCGCGGTGCCCCAGCTTTCGGGAATGTTGTGCAAGCGCCGATAGGTAATGGCGCGCTGGTTCATCCATGAGCCGAACACCGCGCCGATGGCGCCCCACAATTGTGCGTTCGGATCCTGCGGAAACGGCTCCCCGCGATCTTCTTCGACGCGCTCTTTATAGCGGGCAACCAGCTCCTCCAGATCGTCGGCATTGAGATCGGTGTCGAGTGTGTAGCCGTTACGGTCCTTGTGATCGTCGAGAATCTCTTCGAAGTGATGATGATCGATGCCGAGGACGACATCGGAATACATGGTGATGAAGCGGCGGTAGCTGTCCAGCGCGAAGCGGCGGTCGCCCGATTTTGCGGCTAGCGCCTTCACCGTAACGTCGTTGAGCCCGAGATTGAGCACGGTGTCCATCATGCCGGGCATCGAGGCGCGCGCGCCGGAGCGCACCGAAACCAGGAGCGGATTTTCGTGGTCGCTGAATTTCTTGCCGGTAATGCGGCCGATTGCTGCCAGCGCCGCATCGACCTGCCGTTTCAATTCCTTCGGATAGGTTTTGCCGTGTTGATAATACGTGCATACCTCGGTGGTGATGGTGAAGCCGGGCGGCACCGGCAGCCCGAGCTGCGCCATCTCGGCAAGGCCGGCGCCCTTGCCGCCGAGCAGATTGCGCATCGCGGCGCGGCCCTCGGCCTTGTCGCCGCCGAAGGCATAGACCCATTTGCCATTTGCCGCTTTTACGCGCGCGGCCGTGCGGGCAGCTTTATGCGAGGCCTTGCGCGTCCTATGCGCTGGCGATTTTTTGACCGCCTGCCGAGAGATTTTTGAGCGCAATTTGATCAACGGCTTTGCCATGACGTCATGCATGCGAAAGAGCGAGGCCTAGATTGCAATTCTGGACGCGGTTGTTGCATCCGGCAACACAGATCGCTTCGTTCAATGGAAGAAATGATGGATGGCGTTGAGGCCGACCAGCCCTTCGACGATCAGATAAATGGCGACGATGATGTTGAGGAGCCGCGGCACGATCAGAATGAGAACGCCGGCAATCAGCGCGACGATAGGCGAGATTTCGGTGGCGGTGATGATCATGATTTGCCTCGAAGATGGATTGATAGGCGCAATAGCGCAGGTGCGGGCGAAAATCGACAAACTCTCAACGCTCGAAGCGCCGTTCGGTTCTATGCGACAATGAGCGCAGATGCCAGTGCGTCTCTATTGATTGAGATGATTATTCCCTCCGTGAATGGGTGGGGAGAGAAATTACCCTTCGATCTTTGAGAAATCGGCGACCGTGCGGGTCGCCTCGCGGATCTGATTGAGAAGCTTGAGCCGATTTTCGCGCAAGGCTTTGTCGTCGACGTTGACGGTGACCTTGTCGAAGAAGGCATCGACCGCCGGCCGCAGCCTGGCCATGGCGCGCATGGCGGCAACGAAATCCTCTTTTTTGACCGCGCGCGCCGCCTCGGTCTGGCCTGTCTCAATCGCGTTGGCCAGCGCCTTCTCTTCTGGCTCGCGGTAGAGCTTGGCTTGCGGCGCGCCGGTATAGTGCCGGTTGTCCTTCTTCTCTTCGATGCGGATGATATTGGTCGCACGTTTGTAGCCGGCGAGCAGGTTCTTGCCGTCCTCGCTATCGAGAAATTGTCCCAAAGCCTCGACCCGGCGCACGATCAGTAAGAGATCGTCCTGGGCATGTTTCGTCCCTGTCGCGCCTCCGGCGCGCCCCGCCTCTTGAAGCGCAAACACTGCGTCGACCAGATCATGCCGCGCGCCCTGTTCGCGCAGCTGCACCTTCAAGCGGTCGGCAAAAAAGGCGAGCAGATCGACCGGCAATTGCTCTCGATTTACGAGCGCATCGCGTGTACTCGCTTTGACGATGCCGGCGGCTGCCGATTTCGTCGTCTCGATCAGCGAAAGCCGGATGTTGTTCTCGAGCACCAGCCTGATAATCCCGAGCGCGGCTCTTCGCAGCGCGTAAGGATCCTTGCTGCCGGTCGGCCTCTCATCGATCGCCCAGAACCCAACCAACGTGTCGAGCTTGTCGGCCAGCGCCACCGCGATCGATACCGGATCGCTCGGCACCAGATCGTCGGGCCCCTTCGGCCGATAATGATCCTCGATGGCGTGCGCCACCGCCTCGTCCTCGCCTTGCTCTTGGGCGTAGTACTTCCCCATCGTGCCTTGCAGCTCGGGAAATTCGCCGACCATTTCCGTGAGCAGATCCGCTTTACACAGCTGCGCGGCGCGTTTTGCTTTTTTCACTTCGGCGCCGACCAGCGGCGCGAGCTCTGCGGCCAATCGCTCAATGCGCGCAATGCGCTCGCTTTGCGTCCCCAACTTCTCGTGGAAGATGATGTCGTTAAAGCTTGGCAGGCGATCTTCAAGCTTGGTTTTTAAATCGGTTTGGTAGAAAAACCGGGCATCCGACAAACGCGCGCGGATTACCCGCTCGTTGCCCGCGACGATGGCCTTGCCGCCGTCCTCGGCCTCAAGATTGGCGACGAGCAGAAACTTGTTGACGAGTTTGGCGTGCGCCGCATCGCGCAGCACGAAGCATTTCTGATTGTTGCGGATGGTGGCGCGAATGACTTCTTCCGGAATCTGCAGGAAACTCTCATCGAAGGTGCCCATTAGCACTACCGGCCATTCGACGAGACCGGCGGTCTCGGCAAGAAGCCCTTCGTCCTCCACGAGCTCAAGCCCTTGCGCGAAGGCAAGCTGCTTTGCCTCGGTGTGGATGACGTGCCGCCGCCGCTCGGGATCAAGCACGACCTTGGCCTTGTCGAGCTTTGCCGTGTAATCGGCGAGCCGGCGCACCGCAAAAGCCTCCGGCGCCAAGAAACGATGGCCGCGGGTGACGTTGCCGGCGGCGATGCCGTCAACCGTGAACGGCACGATGTCCGGCTCCTCGGTTTCCGGACCGAAGGTGGCGATGATCGAGTGAAGCGGTCGCACCCAATTGAGCGCGCCGGGATTTTTGGATTGCGCGCCCCAGCGCATCGACTTCGGCCAGGGAAAAGTCTTGACTACCTCCGGCAAGATTTCGCTGATCACTTCGAGCGCCGGGCGGCCAGGCTTCTCGATCACCGCGACGTAGAAATCGCCTTTTTTGTCGGGCTGCACTTTAGCCTCGGCGAGCGATTTCAGGCCGGCGGCTTTCAGAAAACCGGCGACGGCCTGCTCCGGCGCGCCGACGCGCGGACCTTTCTTCTCTTCGCGCCGGTCGGGCTGGCGTACCGGCACGCCTTGGACCGCGAGCGCAAGGCGCCGCGGCGTCACGAAAGCTTTGGCGCCGTCATAAGACAAACCGGCCTCGACCAGGCGGTCGGTGACTGCCTTGCGCAAATCCTCCGCCGCCCGCGCCTGCATGCGGGCGGGAATTTCCTCGGAGAAAAGTTCGAGCAACAGATCAGGCATCGGACGAGTTCATCAAAGTCTTTTGTGGCTGCCGTCGCATATCGGTTTTTTGGCCGAGCGCTTGCAGGCGCAGAACCAGGCCTCCTCGGCGACCGCGGGCTTGTATTCGACCGGATTGAAAGCCGTGCCCTTGTGCGAGCCGTCGCAAAACGGCTGTGACTTGGAACGCCCGCAGGCGCACCACCAATAGCTCTTACCGCCTTCCAGCACGATCGGGATCGGCCGCCGGCCGCCGATTTCGGGCATTGTGCCGTCATCACTCATGCGTTGTTTCCTCCCCCTTCAGTTGCGAGCCATGCTTCGCCGCAAGCCTTGGCGAGCTCGCGCACCCGCAGAATGTAGCTCTGCCGTTCAGTCACCGAAATCACGCCGCGCGCGTCGAGCAGATTAAAGATGTGGCTCGCCTTGATGCACTGATCGTAAGCCGGCAGCGCCATCAGATGCCGCGCACGATTGCTGGCCCGCTTGCCATCGCCGGCCCAGCCGGCTTCGAGATATTTGCGGCACGCCGCTTCCGCCATGCGGAATTGCTCGAACAACATCTCGGTGTCGGCATATTCAAAGTTGTGCCGCGAATATTCCTGTTCCGCCTGCAAGAACACGTCGCCGTAGGTCACCTTCTGTGCGCCATCGCGGCCGTTGAAGTTGAGCTCGAAAACGTTCTCGACCCCCTGGACGTACATCGCCAGCCGTTCGAGGCCGTAGGTCAACTCGCCCGAAACCGGCGCGCATTCGAAGCCGGCGACCTGCTGAAAATAGGTGAATTGCGATACTTCCATGCCGTCGCACCAGCATTCCCAGCCGAGACCCCATGCGCCAAGCGTCGGGCTCTCCCAGTCATCCTCGACGAAGCGGATGTCATGAAGCTTCGGGTCGATGCCGATGGCGTAAAGCGATCTGAGATAAAGCTCCTGCAAATCCTCCGGCGACGGCTTGAGGATGACTTGCAGCTGATAATAGTGCTGCAGGCGGTTGGGGTTCTCGCCATAGCGGCCGTCTTTCGGCCGGCGCGACGGTTGCACATAGGCCGCGTTCCAGGGTCTCGGCCCGAGCGCCCGCAATGTCGTCGCCGGATGGAAGGTGCCGGCGCCCACTTCCATGTCATAGGGCTGCAGAATGATGCAGCCCCAGTCGGCCCAATAGCGCTGCAGGGCCAGAATGAGCCACTGGAATGACCGTTCCGGCCGCATATGCAGCGGCGGATTTTCGTTCGACGTTTGCGTCATCAGCCCCGTTCTTGGTGAAGGCCGCGGCAAGGTCAAGCCGGTGTAGCACCCCGGATCGCAATCGAGACGTGATAGCCGATTCCTGGTACCAGATCGCGATTGGCCGCCCGAAATGGAGGCTTAAGGTGGGCAAAATTCGCAATCTGGCGGTCGCCGCGGCGGCGCTGGCGCTGGTCACGGCTGCGTTTGCCGGCTTGGCTCGGCTGGCACAGGCGCAAGATTATCCGAGCCGGCCGATTCGCGTTCTGATCGCGTTTCCACCCGGCGGCCCGACCGATTTCGTCGGCCGGCTTCTTGCCGACAAAATGTCGACGCTGCTCGGCCAGCGCGTTTACATCGAGAACAAGGCGGGCGCCAACGGCACCGTGGGCGCCGACAATATCGCCAAGTCCGACCCCGACGGTTATTCGCTGTTTCTCACCACCGCCGGCGCGGTGACAATTTCGCCGCATGTGATGGCGAGCCTTCCCTACGATTCACTGCGCGACTTCGCCCCCATCGCCGAAGTGGTCACCAATACAACGGTATTGGTCGTAGGCCCGAAAATGGCGATCAAGACCGCCAAGGAGCTGGTGGCGCTCGCCACGCAAAAACCAGGCGCGATTTCGTTCGCCTCCACCGGGATCGGCTCGACGACGCACCTTGCGCAGGTGCTCCTCGCCGATGCCGCAGGCGTCAGTTTCCTCCATGTGCCTTATCGCGGCGCCGCGCCGATGCTGACCGATCTGCTCGGCGGTCAGGTGCAGGTAGTGGCCGCCGACCTCACGGTGTTGATGGCGCAGATCGAGGCTGGAACGGTCGTGCCGATCGGCGCGGCGGCGGATCGGCGCAATCAAATGATTCCTGACGTGCCGACGCTTGCCGAGGAGGGTTATCCCAATACCGATGCGTCGAACTGGTATGCCTTGCTGGCGCCGGCAAAAACGCCGCCGGCGCTGATCAAGAAACTCAACGATGCGGTCAATGCCGCACTTGGAGATCCCGACGTGCGCGGCAAAATCGTCAAATCAGGCGCGGTGCCGGTCGGCGGCACACCCGAGGCGCTGGCTGCGTTCATGCGCGCCGAATATGACAAATGGGGCCGCGTCGTTCGCGAACACGGGATCAAGGAGACGCCTTAGGCGTGGTCAGCCTGGCCGGTATTCGCCGGTCTTTGGATCTGGCTTTAGTTTCGGCATGGTGGTGCGGTCGTGCGGCGCGGCTTTGGCGCGCATCTCATCAAGCTCGGCATTGACCCGGCGCACCTCTTTGACGCACCAGCGCGCCAACACCGTGGCCCCGATAACGCCCAGGGCGAAAACCACCAGTGGCGGCATTGTCTATTCTTCCCAAGGCTAGATCGGATCGAAATGAAATCCCGATCTGTGACCAACGTTCTGTTTGCGCATGATCTTACCCGAAAACCGGTTCCCACTTTTCGGGATCATGCGCTAGCCCGAAATGTGCACGATCCTAGCGCCAGGGGCCAGCCGAATTGTGGCCGGAGACGCCAGCATCAAAGCCCAAAACGCGCCCAAATGGCGCGGGCTTCAAGCGCAGAAATGAGGTCGTCGGCAATAGCCAAGCGGGCCGGCGCTGCCAAAGCCGTCTCGCCGGCCGCGCCGAACAGACGCCGGCCAAACCAGCCGCGTTCGGCGAACACCAGGGGCGTAACGAGCTTGTCGCCGAATCGTTCGCGCAAGACGCTGCGGAGATCGCCGATCGCATCGACGAGACCGAGTTCCAGCGCCCGCCGGCCGGTCCAATAGGCGCCCGAGAACAGATCGTCTTCCGCGGCGGCAAGCTTGCTGGCCCGGCGCGATTTCACCAGCGCAATGAAGTCGTCGTGGATTTCGCGCTGCAATTTCTTCAACCGGTCAACGTCATCGGGATTTTCCGGCAAGAACGGATCGAGCATGGCTTTGTGCTCGCCGGCCGTGTACAGCCGCCGCTCAATGCCGAGCTTGGCGATCATCTTGTCGAATCCGAACGAGCCGCCGACCACGCCGATCGAACCGACGATGGAATGCTGGTCGGCTACTATTTCGTCCGCCGCGCAAGCGATCATGTAGCCGCCGGATGCACCGGCGTCTTCGATGAAGGCGATCACCCGGCGCTTATGCTGCTCGGCCAATTGGCGGATGCGGCGAAAGATCAGGTGCGACTGTACCGGCGATCCGCCCGGCGAATTGACAACAAGCGCAACCGCGGCGGCGTGACGTATCGTGAAGGCGCGATCGAGCGTGCGCGCCAAGCCGGTAAGCGTGAGCCCCGGGCGCAACGGGGTGGAAAACCCGATGATCCCGGTCAATCGCACCACCGGCACAACCGGACGATCGCGCTGAAAACGTTGCGGGACGAGGCCGCGCAAGCCGCCGAGCGCGCGGGCGGAAAGCTCGCGAATGGATAGTCCGGTGGAACCGTCGGTCATGCTCCGCAAATAAGCAGGCTTTCGGCAGCGCTCAAGTAACGGTTTTTTAAGGCAGTGGAACGCTTCTTGCTTGAGGGGATGGTGCCGGTCACCTGCGGCGGAGGCGAAGGGCTAATGAAGATCTACTTCCTCCTCATGATTGTGAGCGTCTTTGTTGCTCTTTCGTATATTCCCATCCGGGCCGAACCCAAGCAAAACCCGGCGGCGCCACCCGATTCAGTACCGGCGTAATGCCTAAGGCTTAAGCAGCGATGCGCTGAAGCCTTGATCGCGATGTTAACGTCGCGCCTCAGCGTGCTGTCAAAATGAGCGCTACGCCGTCGCGCAGGATCGCCTCGGCTTGCGCGGTTGGCTTGTTGTCGGGGTCGGCGAGGACCAATCCGGGCAGTACGGATAGCGGCGCGTTGCTGTGCTTGGCTGCGCTCACCAGCACGCGGATCGCGGCGGCACCGGGCTTCGGATAAACCGGTACAATCGCGATCGCGCCGAATCCTGACGCTAGCGCCGCAACCAGATCGGCGAGAGCGTCGGCGCGCCAGATCAGCGTCAAGGCGCCTTGGGGCCGCAACAACCGCGCCGCGGTATCGATCCATCGCGCCAGCATGCCGGGCGATGCGGCATGCGCCAAGCGCCGCGCTTGATCGGGCGACGGATTATGCGGCGTGTTGAACGGCGGGTTCATCAAAACATGATCGGCGGAGTCGGGGGCGAGGCCGGCGCCGGCGAATTGCGCGACCGGCGCCGCGACATCAAGACAGACCACCCGCACGCGCTCGGCGAGCGAATTGCGCGCGGCGTTTTCGCGCGCCAGTGCAGCGAGGTTCGGATCGAGTTCAATGAGCGTGACGGCAAGCCCTTCGACACGGCGAGCGAGCGCCAGCCCGGTCGCGCCGACGCCGGCGCCGAGTTCGATCGCATGCTCGCCGGCTCGCGCCGGTGTCGCGGCCGCAAGCAGCACCGCGTCGTGGCCAAAGCGATGGCCGCGAAGCGGCTGCCGCAACGTGAGTTTGCCGCCGAGAAGCGCGTCTTCGCTGGTCGAGTCCGCTGCGGCGGCCATCAGCGGCTATCGGGACGCAGCTCGTGGCCGAAGCCGGCGTCCTCAAGCAAGCGGCGCGCCATGTTGAGTTCGTCCTCGCCGACCAGGATGCGGCGTGGAAAAATGCCAATCGAGCCTTCCAGCACGCTCATATTCTGATCCACCACCAAATGCTTGATGCGCGCGCTATTAAGCAGCGCTTCAATGGCCGAAATCAGCACGGCGTCAGTGGTACGAACGAGTTCGCGCATGATCAACCCTGCCGCGTTGCCGGCGCCGGCGGTAGAGGGGGTCGCTTAGACGAGGCGACTATGAGCGACATGTTTGAGCGACCTGGCGGCGACATGGCGGCAACACGACGGAATGCGCTCCCCTCCCGAGCGCCATAGCGGCGCTGGCACTCGAGCGCGCGTCAATCTATATACGCGCGTATTACCTTCCCATTATGATACGACCATAGCCTTTCTGCCTGTCCGGACCTATCGGAGAAATGACTGAAATGGCGGTCATCGTACCATTCGAAAGCGCGCGTGAGCCATCGATCGATCCGTTGGTCGATCTGGTTGCCGCTGACATGGAACGCGTCAACGCCACCATCATCGCGCGCACCGGGTCGGAAGTGACAATGATTCCCGAAGTCGCCAATCATCTGATCAATTCCGGCGGCAAACGGCTCCGCCCGATGCTGACGCTGGCTTTATCGCGGCTCGCCGGTTATGGCGGCGATGGCCATATCAGGCTCGCGGCTGCGGTCGAATTCATGCACACGGCGACGCTGCTCCACGACGACGTGGTCGATGAGAGCGAGCTGCGGCGCGGGCGGATGGCGGCGCGGATGCTGTGGGGCAACGAGGCGAGTGTCCTGGTTGGCGATTTTCTGCTCGGCCAGGCCTTTAAAATGATGGTCGAGGTCGGCAGCCTCAAAGCATTGGAGATTCTTTCCGCTGCCGCCGCGGTGATCGCCGAAGGCGAGGTCATGCAGCTCGCCGCAGCGAAAAACACCGCGACCACCGAGGACGAATATATCGCGGTGATCCGCGCCAAGACCGCCGAACTGTTCGCCGCCGCATGCGAAGTCGGTCCCGCCATATCCGGACGGCAGAAGGCCGAGCAGGCGGCGAGCCGCTCCTACGGAATGAATCTGGGCATCACTTTTCAGCTTGTCGACGATGCGCTCGACTATGGCGGCGTGTCGTCGCGGCTTGGCAAGAACATCGGCGACGATTTTCGCGAAGGCAAGATTACCTTGCCGGTCGTGCTCACGTTCCGCCGCGGCAGCGATGCCGAACGTGAATTTTGGCGGCGCACGCTCGAGCGCGGCGAGGCGACCGATGCCGATCTCGATCACGCCATCGGATTGATGGTCAAACATCGCGCCATTGAGGACACGATCGGGCGCGCTCATCACTATGGTGCAATCGCGCGCGACGCGCTCGCGCTATTTCCCGATTCAAAAATGAAGGCGGCGCTGGCCGAGACGGTCGACTTCTGCATCGCGCGCAAGCATTAGCGAACACCCGGGCGCCGCGCGCTGTTGGTCGGCTACGTCGTTTCAGCCATTGAAAAGCGCGAGCAGAACGCCACCGATGGCACTCACAACCACGACCACGAGCGGCGGCGCGCGCCATGCCGTGAGCAGCACGAAGCCGACGAGCGCGACGGCAAAGTCGCCGGGGGCCTGGACCGAACTGGTCCATACCGGATTGTAGAGCGCCGCGCCGAGCAGACCGACGACGGCGGCATTGACGCCGTGCATCATCGCCTGCGCGCCGGTTTTCTGGCGAAGCGCATCCCAGAACGGAAGCGTGCCTAACAGCACCAGAATTCCGGGAAGAAAAATGCCGATCAGGCCCAAGACCGCGCCTGCCACTCCATGCGGAGACGGGTTGGCGACAGCGCCAAGATAAGCGGCGAAGGTGAAAAGCGGCCCCGGAACCGCTTGCGCGGCGCCATAGCCGGCAAGGAACGCATCGTCGCTCACCCAACCGGGCGTCACGAATGCTTCCCGCAGAAGCGGCAGCACTACGTGGCCGCCGCCGAAGACCAGCGCGCCGGAGCGGTAAAATGCGTCGAACAATGCCGCGCCGGAGCCCGCTCCCACATTGCGCAGGAACGGAAGGCCGGCCAGTAGCACGAAAAAAACGATCAGCGCCGCTATTCCTACCTTGCGCGAGACCGGCACAACGACATGGCCAGGGTCATGGCCAGGTTCGCCCGACTGCCCGTTGCGGCGCAGCCACAGGCCAGCGACTGCGCCAAATACGATCGCGCCGATCTGAGCAATCGATGTGCCGCTAAATAAGATGATCACTGACGCAATCGCCGCGATCGATGCTCGCTCGCGGTCGGGGCAGAGTGTCCGCGCCATGCCCCAAACGGCTTGCGCCACGATGGCCACGGCAACGAGCTTGAGCCCGTGAAGTAAGCCCCTGCCGATTGCGCCGTGAAGATTTCCGGCGCCGTAGGCAAACAGGACGAGCAGGATTGCCGACGGCAAAGTGAAGCCGGTCCATGCCGCCGCGGCGCCGAGATAACCGGCGCGCATGAGACCGACGGAGAAGCCGACTTGGCTGGACGCCGGGCCGGGGAGGAACTGGCACAGCGCCACGAGATCGGCATAGGCCTGTTCGTTGAGCCAGCGCCGGCGCACGACGAACTCGTCACGGAAATAGCCGATATGGGCGATCGGCCCGCCGAAGCAGCTGAGTCCGAGTTTGAGGAAAATGAGCAGTACTTCGCCGGGCGAGCCCGCCCGTTTAGCGACAATCATCGGAAAGCCAAATCTGTTCTGCGCCCGCTTTCGGTATTTATGTAACCGGGATTGAGTGCTCGACGACAGGGCAAAAAAGAAGCGCCGCCCCGAAGGGCGGCGCTCTTCAGCGTCAACGAAGACTAGCACGCCGGGTATGGGTTATACCCACACCGACGACCATAGTAGTTGTAATAGCCGTAGCCGGCGGCGCCGGCCGCCGCCGCACCGTAATAGGCTCGCCGATGTACGCGGCGATTAACGCCAGCGACACTCATCGGCGTGAGCGGCCGGCCGATTCTCGCGTCCGCGGTATTGACCGCCAACGACGGTGTCTTCGTGGGCGACCAATCAACCGTGACGGGAGCCGAGCATAACAGCCCGGTGGCAACAACAAGGCCGAGAGCGCTGAGCTTTTTCATGATCGTTACTCCTTCACACCCTCGGCGCAAAACTAGCCGCTGTTCGGCCGCCAAGACTTTGATTTGAGTCAAACTGCATTTCACAGATGGCGACGGACAAACGTTTCTTCAGCGACATAATCGATCTAAGCTTGCTGGTCGACACATCAGCCGCTTGCGTGGTCGCAAAAAACACGAAAGAGAGCCATCATCGCATGCTGCAGGATCGATTTGTGCCGCCGAGCGGAGCTTTTACGCGCAGCGTTCCGATTCGCTTTTCGCATTGCGATCCGGCCGGCATCGTCTACTTCCCGCACTACTTCGACATGTTCAACGGCCTGATCGAAGACTGGTACGGACAGGAGCTCGGCTACGATTATGCCGAGCTGATCACCGGCCAAAGGTACGGATTTCCGTTCGTTCACATCGAATGTGACTTCAAGATTCCAAGCCGCATCGGCGAAGTGATCGATCTGACATTGCTGATCGAGGATATCGGCCGCTCCTCGCTTGCGATCGCCATTGTCTGTCACCGCGACAATATCGAGCGGCTGCGTGCGCGCATGGTCACGGCGATGATGTCACTGGAGACGAAGAGGGCGGTGGCGATACCGCAGGGCTTGCGTGAGGCAATCGAAGCTTATCGCCAGCGAACGGCCGATCGCGCTGGCGAGAGCCGTTAGTGCGCGAAGCTTAACCAACGCCGCCGTGCCGACAGGCGGCAAGAAAGAAAGCGATGCTGCGCGCCACATGGGGCCCGATCTCGGCCCGCAGCGCTTTGAGCTTTTCGCCGAACAGCGCCCGCATGATCATCGGCTTGAAAACCAAATCCATGAAGAATTGCGTGGTCGCCGCAAGCCGTTCCGGAGCGAAGGCAGGCAGCTCGCCGAGCCCGTCAGATTGCGCCACATCGCTCAACAGCCGCCCGACGGTGTCCTCGCCGCACCGGCGCGCCATGCCATGAACGCTGTTGGCCAGATCCGGAAACCGATGCGCCTCGGAAATCCCGACGCGCATCAAATCGACGGTGTCGCCGGCCAAAGCCCACTCCAACAGGGTCGCACCCAAATTGCTCAGGCGCTGTTCGACGGTCGTGCCTACTGGTACGTGGCCCGCGAACCTGCCGGTCACAGTCGCAACGTTGCGCATCACGACGGCAGTAAAGAGCGCCACCTTGTTGGGAAAGCGCGCATAGATCGTTGGCTTGCCGGCGCGGGCCATGGCGGCGATCTCGTCGATGCTGGCGCCGGCAAGGCCGCGTTCAAGAAACGCGCGTCGCGCCGCATCCAGGATGCGCTCATCCACCTCGCCGACAAGTTCCCGGCGCGGACGGCCGCTGCGCACTACCGGCCGTTGCCGAGCTCGTTTTTCTTTGACTGAAACCGTGCCCGCCGTGCCCATTGGTTTGACCTCATCGCCCGTGTATCGCGCCCGCGGCTGGCCCCTATTCCCCAAGTTCCCTCCAATGGTAACCACTAAGGCCTGCCAGCGCCTTGATAATTTATCGCGAAGCTGGCGCAAAGTAAATAAACGAAACGGTATCGTATAAAATTCCTTGACGCCGCCACAAAGGATCCTTAAAACGATACCGTATCGTTCTATTACTTAGTCGCTTTTGAGGAGCCCCGCAATGCCCCTATGGCGTGAACCATCAATCGACGAAATGCTCGCCGACCCGACCGTTTGCGAGCTGATGGCTGCGGACCGCGTCAGTCCGGAACAGGTGAAGGCGCTGTTGCGCTCGGTGCACGAAGCGGCCGAGCGCCATAGTTCGGTTAGACATGGTTCGGTTAGACATGGCGCGGCCAGAGCCGACCAAAAACCCCACGCCCTCGCCTGCCTCGCCGCGTTCTTTGGCGCGACATCACACCCTTCCCCGATGCCGAATCGCGCCGAGCCCACTCTTTGGCCATCCCGAATAGGTCTTGCGGACTATTCGAGCTTATCGATCCTGCCGCTCGGCTCCAGTTTGGCGGGGGACCCGAAATTTCCTGCCAGGAGCTGAACAATGACCCTGCAGGCGGAACTCGATCACGACGAGCAATCGGTCCTCGAATATTCCGAGCTGCGATCCGCGCGAGCCAGGTCGCGGTTCTCCGCCGACAATGAAGCGCTGTCGGCGGACGCCGGCACTAAATTTGTCCGCGCGCGGATGCCGGCGCCGCAACAGGAGCCCCAAGGTAAGTCCTCCCCCGAACGCCGCATTATCGATTCTCCGTCTGTGCACGACGATGGCCATCCGGATCAGGACGAACTCGGAGCAAGCCGCCGGGCCGGATTCCTGAAGCGGCATTGGCGCGCATTGGCGCTGGCACTGCCTTTGGTCTTAGCGGCGGCGGGCGGCGGCTATCTCTACTGGGATTACGCGAGCCACTTCCAAACGACCGACGACGCCTTCATCGCGGCGCGCGCTTTTTCGATTGCCCCGAAAGTCTCCGGCTACATCACGGCGGTGCCGGTCACCGACAACCAGCACGTCGCCGCCGGCGGCGTGATCGCGCGCATCGACGATCGCGATTACCGCGTCGCGCTCGATCAGGCCAAGGCCCAGTTGGCGCATGATCAGGCGCTGCTCGAACAGGCAAAGACCAATCTCGGCCGCTATCAATACCTCGTCCAGCGCAACGCGATCGCCCAGCAACAGGCCGACGATCAAGGCTTCCTCGTCGCGCAGAACGAGAGCACGCTGGCGCTCGATCAGGCGAAAGTGGACGCGGCGCAGCTTGATCTTTCCCACACCACGATCACCGCGGCCGAGCCGGGGCGCGTCGTCAGCCTCACCGCTGCGGTCGGCCAATTCGCTCAGGCCGGCACCGCTTTGACCATGTTCGTCCCGGACGAGATTTGGATCACGGCAAATTTCAAGGAGACGCAGCTCGACGCGATGCGGCCGGGACAGCCGGTGACGCTGGCGATCGACGCCTATCCGGACCGCAGCATCCGCGGCCATGTCGCCGGCGTCCAGCCTGGATCGGGAACGGCCTTATCGCTGCTGCCGGCGCAAAATGCCACCGGCAACTACGTCAAGATCGTGCAGCGGGTACCGGTCAAGATCGTTATCGACGCTCCGCTGGCCGACGTCGCGCTCGGTCCCGGCATGTCGGTGGTCCCGACCGTGCGCATCGATCCCACCCCGTCGCTCTATGAGCGGTTGAGGGCGTGGCTGTGAGCGCTGCCGGCAGCCGAACCGGTGCTTCCGTCGCCAACGCGGGCGCCAATCCGTGGCTGATCGCGGTCCTGGTTGCATTCGCCGCGTTCATGGAAGTGCTCGACACCACCATCGCCAATGTGGCGCTGCCCTACATCGCCGGCGGCCTTGGCGTCAGTGAGGACGAAGCCTCCTGGGTGGTGACGACCTATCTCGTCGCCAACGCCGTCAGCCTGACGGGTTCGAGCTATCTGGCGCGGCGCCTTGGCCGCAAGCCTTTCTTCCTCATTTGCCTGGCGCTGTTCACCGTAAGCTCGGTGCTCTGCGGTTTCGCGCCCAACCTGCAGTCGTTGCTGCTGTTCCGCATCATGCAAGGACTGGGCGGCGGCGGCATGGTGCCGGTGTCGCAGTCGATCCTCGCCGGCGCATTTCCACCCGAAAAGCGCGGCCAGGGTTTTGCGCTGTTCGGCATCGCCGTGGTCGTGGCGCCAGTGGTCGGACCTACACTCGGCGGCTGGATCGCCGATAATTTCTCCTGGCAGTGGTGCTTCCTGATCAACGGCCCGGTCGGCGTGGTCGCGCTCGGGCTCATTGGTACGCTGTTGCGCGAGTCAAATGCCGCGCTCGCCGAGCGCACGCGTTTCCTGCAGCGAGGCCGCGCCTTCGACCTCGTCGGCTTCGTACTGGTCGCAACCTTTCTCGGCGCACTCGAGATCGCGCTTGATCGCGGCCTTGAGGACGACTGGTTTGCCTCGACCTTCATTATCGTCGCGATGGCGATTTGCGCGCTTGCATTCGTGCTGATGATCCCGTGGGAACTCAGCCGCCGCAATCCGATGATCGACGTGCGCATGGTGGCGACACGCCAGTTCGGCGCGTCTTTCCTGGTCATGCTGGGCGCCGGCGCCATCCTGCTCGCCACTACGCAATACCTGCCGCAACTCGTGCAGCAGAATTTCGGCTACACCGCAACCTGGGCCGGCCTCGTGCTCACGCCCGGCGGCATCGTAACCGTGTTCATGATGCCGCCGGTCGGCCAGCTTACCGGCAAGGTACAGCCCCGCTACCTGATCGCCGCCGGCGCGGCGATCTGCGCGTTTGCGATGTATGACATGACTAAGGTCAACGGCGACCTGGGCTTCTGGTTCTTTGCTACTTCGCGCATCTATGTCGGCGTCGGGCTGCCGCTGGTCTTCCTGCCGATCATCGCCGCGTCTTATGACGGGATTGCGCCCGACAAGACCGACATGGCCTCGGCCCTGATCAACGTGGCGCGCAACACCGGCGGCTCGATCGGCATCTCGCTCGCCAACAATGTGCTCGCGCATCGCGAGCAGTTTCATCAGAGCAGGCTCGTCGAACTCGCGAATCCATCAACCAGCCAATATCAGAACACGCTGAAGCAGCTGATGGATTATTTCGCGGCGCACGGCAGTTCGCTCGCGCAAGCCCAGCAACAGGCTTTCGCCTGGATCGGCCAGCAGGTGCAGACGCAAGCGAGCTACCTCGCTTATGTCGACGTGTTCTGGACGCTGGCGCTGATCTCGCTAGCCGCCGTCCCGCTCGCCCTCACGCTGCGCAAGGTGAAGCTCGGCGGACCTGCGTCGGTCGGCCATTGAGGTCGATGATCTACGCCATAATGGAGAGTAACAATGAGGTATCGCATCATTGCCTGGGCCGCGATTAGCTGGATCGCTGTCTGCCTTGGACCCTATGTCTACGCGCTCAATGACCTGATCACCTGGCGATAGCGCTCGCGCGAACCAGTGACTCGCAATTCTAATAAATGGAGATTGTCATGGATGCTCAAGTCCAGTCGCGTGTTGTGCAAACACCACAACACCCCCCCTTTGAAGTTGTCGCCTTGGTATTACAGGGCGGCGGCGCCATTGGCGCCTATCAGGCCGGGGTCTACGAGGCGCTGAGCGAGGCCGGTATTTATCCGAATTGGATTGCCGGCATGTCGATCGGCGCCATCAACGCCGCGATCATCGCCGGCAATGCGCCGAATGACCGGGTCGATCGGCTGCAAGAATTCTGGACGCAAGTAACATCCGATGGACCGTGGGCGGGCGCCGGCAATGCATGCCTCGATTTCGCGCGGGGCGACGCTATGCGTCAGCTACTAAATCAAATGAGTGCAAGCTTTGCGATGGCAAGCGGCGCAAGGGGATTCTTCAAGGCGCGCCCAATGCCGCCGTGGTTTCAGCCAGCCGGAACAATTGATGCCACCAGCGTCTACGACACGCGCGAGCTGAAGCGCACGCTGGAGCGCCTTATCGACTTCGATCGAATCAATGCCGGCGCGACACGTTTCAGCGTCGGCGCCGTGAACGTCCGGACCGGCAACTTCGCTTACTTCGATAACGACACGCATAGGATCCGGCCAGAGCACATTATGGCGAGTGGCGCGCTGCCGCCGGGCTTCCCAGCCATCGAGATCGAAGGCGAGTTTTATTGGGACGGAGGCCTCGTCTCGAACACGCCCCTGCAATGGGTCGTCGAGACCGAGCCGCGCCGTGACACGCTCGCCTTCCAGGTCGACCTGTGGAGCGCGCGCGGCGAATTCCCCCGCAACATATTCGATGTCATGACGCGGGAGAAGGAAATCCGCTATTCGAGCCGCACGCGCGCCGGCACGGATCAGTTCAAGCACATCCAAAAACTTCGGCACACTCTGGCGGGTCTCCTTGAAAAACTGCCTGAGGAGCTGAAGAACAGTCCGGAAGCGCAGTTGCTCGGCACCGTCGCCGAGCGCAAGGTCTACAACATCGTCCACCTGATTTATCGCGCCAAGAATTACGAGGGCCATTCCAAGGATTATGAGTTCTCGCGGCTGAGCATGCAGGAACATTGGCGCGCCGGCTATCATGACGCCCGGCGCACGCTGCGTCATCCCGAGGTGCTGAAGCGACCCGACAACCACGAAGGCGTCTTTACGTTCGATCTGGCGCAGGACGGACGGGAGTGATTTGCCTTGGTCACCGTCGATTGGGGTCCTTGCTTTCAACGGGATCCGGACGCATGACAGCAGCGCGCGCGCTCATGCTTTGCTATGCGACAAAGGCCAATGACGCTACGCATCGAAGACTACGCACTGATCGGGGACTGCAGGGCCGCGGCTTTGGTGGGCCGCGACGGCTCGATTGACTGGCTGTGCTGGCCGCGCTTCGATTCGCCGGCGTGCTTTGCTGCGCTTCTTGGGACGACTGAGAACGGTAGATGGCTCATCGCCCCGAAATCCGCGCCTGTCAGCATAAGTCGGCGTTATCGCCCCGGCACTCTCATCCTTGAAACTGAATTCGAGACTGACACCGGCTGCGCGACGGTCATCGATTTCATGCCGCCGGCAGATGGCGCCGATCTGGTGCGGATCGTCGCCGGTCGTTCCGGTCGGGTAGTTTTCCAGACCGAGCTCGTGTTGCGTTTCAATTACGGCGCCAGCGTGCCGTGGGTCAACCGCCTCGATG
>DASXJB010000061.1:0-10753 GCA_036497645.1 Xanthobacteraceae bacterium | reverse complement strand
GAAGCACCAGCCGTTGCAATGGAACATCGGCAGCGTCCACAGATAAACCGGATGCTTACCCATGCCGCAGGTGATGACATTGGCCATCGCCAACAGATACGCGCCGCGGTGGTGGTAGACGACGCCTTTGGGATCGCCGGTGGTGCCCGAAGTGTAATTGAGCGAGATCGCGTCCCATTCATCCCCCGGCATCAGCCAGGCAAAATCCGGATCGCCGCCGTGTAGGAAGTCCTCGTATTCGATTTCGCCGAGGCGCTCGCCGGCGCCGGTGAATTCCGGATCGTCGTAATCGATCACCAGCGGCCTGTTCTTGCAGGCGGCGAGCCCCTCTCCGACCACCCGCGAATATTCACGGTCGGTGATCAGCACTTTGGCATCACCATGGTCGAGCGTGAAAGCAGTGATCGCCGCGTCGAGCCGCGTGTTGATGGTATTGAGCACCGCACCGGCCATCGCGACCCCGTAATGGGCCTCCAGCATCGCCGGCGTATTGGCCAGCACGACGGCGACTGTGTCGCCGCGCTTGATGCCGCGCCGGGCGAGCGCGGACGCGAGGCGTCTCGCCCGCGCATAAAATTCTCGATAGGTGAAGCTTCGTGCGCCGTGGATGACGGCAGGATGGTCGGGATAGACCGCGGCGGCGCGCGCGAGAAACGATAACGGCGTCAGCGGCTGGAAATTCGCCGGATTGCGATCGAGGTCGGTATCGTAGGGACTGGACACTTTTCGCTCCCCGACGACGTTTGCTGTCACAGCCGAGCCTAGCGAAAAGTTTGGACGGAGCGAATAGGCAAACAGAAAGACAAATAGCCGCCCTCTGCCACCGGCCGCCTTGCTGTTCGCGCTGGCTTGGCAGGCGTATAGTCTAAAGGAATGATCGCCATGGAGGCACCGCCATGGACATCCGCTTGAGCCGCTATTACGACATCTATGCCCGCTGGCAGCGCGACCCGTTCGGATTTTGGGGCGAGGCGGCGGCCGATATCGACTGGTTCGAGAAACCAAAAAAGGTTTTCGACCCCGCAGCCGGAGTTTACGGCCGCTGGTTCGTCGGTGGCGTCTGCAACACCTGCTTCAATGCGGTGGATCGCCACGTCAATGCCGGACGCGGCGAGCAACCTGCGATCATTTACGATTCGCCGCTCGCCGGCGCAAAGCGCACCCTGACCTATCATCGGCTGTTGACTGAAACGCAAGTGCTCGGCGGCATGTTGCGCGACCTCGACGTCGGCAAGGGCGATCGCGTCATCCTCTATATGCCGATGGTGCCCGAGGCGGTGATCGCCATGCTCGCTTGCGCCCGCATCGGGGCCATTCATTCCGTCGTGTTCGGCGGCTTTGCCGCGCGTGAACTCGCCACCCGCATCGATGACTGCAAGCCGAAAGTGATCTTGTCGGCAAGCTGCGGGCTCGAGCCGGGACGCGTTGTGCAATACAAACCGCTGCTCGACGAGGCGATCGCGCTCGCTGCGCACAAGCCGCAAACTTGCCTGATCCTGCAGCGGCCGCAGGCGCAAGCGCCGCTCATCGAAGATCGCGACCGCGACTGGGCGCAAATGCGCGATCACGCGCTCATTCATGCCCGTTCCGCTTTCGATTGCGCGCCGGTGGAAGCGACCGATCCGCTCTACATTCTCTACACGTCGGGGACGACCGGCCGGCCGAAAGGCGTGGTGCGCGACAATGGCGGCCACATGGTCGCGCTCAAATGGTCGATGAAAAATCTCTACGGCGTCGAGCCGGGCGAGGTGTACTGGGCGGCCTCCGACGTCGGCTGGGTGGTCGGGCATTCCTACATCGTCTATGCGCCGCTGTTTCACGGTTGCACGTCGATTCTCTATGAAGGAAAGCCGGTCGGCACGCCGGACGCCGGCGCGTTCTGGCGCGTGATTTCGGAGCACGGCTGCGAAGCGATGTTCACCGCGCCCACGGCGTTCCGCGCCATCAAAAAAGAAGACCCGCAAGGCAAGTTATTGGCGCGATACGACTTGAAGAAGTTTCGCACTCTCTTCCTCGCCGGCGAGCGCGCCGATCCCGACACGCTCGTCTGGGCGGAGAAGCTCCTCAAAGTGCCGGTGATCGACCATTGGTGGCAAACCGAGACCGGTTGGGCCATTGCCGGCAATCCGGTGGGCCTCGGCATGCTGCCGGTCAAACACGGCTCGCCGACCGTGGCGATGCCCGGGTATGACGTCCGCATCGTCGACGAAAGCTGCCGCGAATTGCCGCCCGGCAAAATGGGATCGATTGTGGTCAAGCTGACGCTGCCGCCGGCTTGCATGCCGACACTGTGGCAGGCCGACGCACGCATGCGCGAAAGCTATCTCAAAGAATTCCCCGGCTATTACAAAACCGCCGATGCCGGATTTAAGGACGACGAGGGCTACATTTTCGTCATGGGCCGCACCGACGACATCATCAATGTCGCCGGCCACCGGCTCTCGACCGGCGGCATGGAGGAAGTGCTCGCCTCGCATCCCGACGTCGCCGAATGCGCGGTGCTTGGCGTCAAGGATGCGCTCAAGGGCGAGGTACCGTGCGGCTTCGTCGTGCTCAAATCCGGCGTGAACCGCCCACCCGGCGAGATCGAGAAAGAATGCGTCGCGCTCATTCGCGACAAAATCGGCCCGGTGGCGGCGTTCAAGATCGCGATCACCGTGGCGCGGCTGCCGAAAACCCGCTCCGGCAAGATTCTGCGCGGCACCATGAAGAAGATCGCCGACGGCGAAACCTGGCAAATGCCCGCCACCATCGACGAGCCGGCGATTCTCGACGAGATCGGCACCGCGCTCAAACGCAAGGGAGCGGACGCGGCGGTCAAGTAGGCATGCACGAACGGCGCGCTTGTGCGTTAGACGGGAATGGCTGTTGCGAGAGTCTTCTTTGTAATCGCGGCCGCGCTGTGGATCGGCCTTGCCCAGGCGCAGCAGCCAAGCGCGCCGCCCGCGGCGCCAACCGCGGCTGCGCCGCCTGCCGCGCCAAACGCCGGCGCTCCGCCTAGCGAAGCCGCTGCCCCTGCCCCGCATCCCCCGACCCCCGACGACATCTGCCGCGCGATCGAGCAGGACGCGGCCGAAAACGAACTTCCGGTCGAGTTTTTTGCGCGCGTGATCTGGCAGGAAAGCCGCTTCAACGCGCGCGCCGTGAGCAACAAAGGCGCGCAAGGCATCGCCCAATTCATGCCGGCGACCGCGGATTATCGCGGTCTCGTCGATCCGTTCGATCCGATCGAGGCGCTGAAGAACTCGGCGCGCTATCTGCGCGATCTGAAAGCGCGCTTCGGCAATCTCGGGCTTGCCGCCGCGGCATACAACGCTGGACCCGGGCGCGTCAGCGCCTGGCTGACCAGCCACCGGCCGCTGCCGGGCGAGACCCGCAATTATGTCGCCATCATTACCGGCTGGACGGCGGACGAATGGGCCGCGGCCACCCCGCCGAAAACGTCCGAGACGACGATCCCGCAAGGCGTGCCGTGCACACGGCTTGCCAATTTGATCCTGGCGCCGAAAGAATAGGCGCAGCGCATGGCCGCCTACATGCCGCGCTGGGGCATGCAGCTCACCGCCAATTGGTCGGAGAGCAAGGCCTTGGCGACGTATCGGACGATTCAGAAACAATACGCAGCGCTGATCGGCGATCGCGAGCCGATCGTCATTCGCAGCCGCGGCATCGGATTAGGCACCGCGATGCGCTTCAATATCCGCATCGCCGACGACGATCGCACCTATCTCGAGAAGTTCTGTCAGAAACTCATCGCTGCGGGCGGCGCGTGCGTCGTGCTGCGGAATGACCGGGGGTGACGCGTCATCCTGAGGTGGCCGCCGTTGGCGGCCCTCGAATGATGACATTCTGGTCTGTCGCCCTTCGAGGCTCGCCCCGATCAGTTCGGGGCTCGCACCTCAGGGTGAGGGAAACATTCAACTGAAATTCGGAATCACTCGCTCTTGCTGCCGCCGCCGAGCTGCTTGAGCTTGGCGAACACCGCCTCGACGTTGAGCTCCTCGCCCGGCTTTTTCGCCGCCGCCGGCTCGGGCTCTTCTTTGGGCGCGGTCGTCACCGACGCCGGCAACAGCGTGGCGCCCGGCTCCTGCACCGGCGCCGGCTTCTCCTTCGCCGCCCGCTGCACTTCGAGGTCGAGATCGATCTGCGAGCACAGCCCGAGCGTCACCGGATCGAGCGGCGTCAAATTCGCCGAATTCCAGTGCGTGCGTTCGCGGATTGCCTGGATGGTCGACTTGGTGGTGCCGACCAGCCGCATGATCTGGCTATCCTTGAGCTCGCCGTGATTGCGCACGAGCCAGAGAATTGCATTCGGCCGGTCCTGGCGGCGCGACACCGGCGTGTAGCGCGGCCCCTTCTTCGGCTTGGCCTCGGGCAAGCGCACCTTTGGCTCGGCGATGTGCAGCCGGTGATTGGGATCGGCCTCAGCCGCCTTGATCTCGTCGCGCGTCAACTGGCCGGTGAGGATCGGATCGAGGCCCTTGATGCCCTGCGCCGCGTCGCCGTCGGCGATCGCTTTGACCTCGAGCGGATGCAGATGACACAGGTCCGCGATCTGGTCGAACGACAGCGAGGTGTTCTCGACCAGCCACACGGCGGTTGCTTTCGGCATCAAAGGCGTGGTCGTCATAGCTAAATCTCCTCTGTGCTCCGCCCGCCCCCTGAGCGAAGCCACTCACGTCATCAACGATGACTGGAAAAGCGCATGGAATATAGGCTCCGAGCGGGTCCGGCGCAACCGGCCGTTTGCCGCGGATATCCTGAGTTCGCGGTGTCTCAGGCGAGCGGCTTATGCAACGACACCCTTCACCGCATTGGCGAAGGCCTCGTAAGCAATCGATCCATCCGCGGCGATCGGCAGCCGCTCGCGCAATCGCGTTTTTAATTGCTCCCGCGCGCTCGGGGTAAACTCGGACAATGCTTTGCCGGATGGACCGACCGGCACGGTGTTCGAATCCCAGAAATCGTCAAAACTGGAGAAGCTGACGCGAATGCGGATCACCTCGCTCTCGATCGCGCTGAGCCCGGCCGCTTTCCAGATCGCGCGCATGGCGTCGCGCCCCGAAGCCTCGACATTCGGCCGCTCCGGCGGCGTCAGACCTAAATCCTTCATCGTCGCCGCCAAGGGCGCGAGCGGGAAGCCGTCGGGAAACTCCCACATATAGGTCGCGACGATGCCGCCGGGCCGCACCACGCGCGCCATTTCGCGCGCGGCTTTCGCCGGGTCGGGAATGAAAACAATGACCAGCGCCATGGCCGCGGCGTCGAAGCTCTTGTCGAGAAACGGCAGAGCCTGGGCGTCGGCGACCCGAAATTCCGCGCGCTTTGTTCCGGGCCGCCCTCGGGCATAAGCGAGCTGGCCTTCGGATGGATCAACGCCGAAGACGGCCGACGGCGCACACCGCGCGATCAGCAATTCAGTGAAGGCGCCGTTGCCGCAGCCGACGTCGAGCCATTTCAGATTTTTCGGTGCATCAAGCCAGTCGAGGAATTTTTCGCCGGCAAGCCGGCTCCAGCGGCCCATCAACCGCTCATAGGCTTTGCCGTCGGCGAACAGATTCGGTGCTTCACTCATGTCGCATCATCCCGCCGCTACTTTGCTTTCGCGCGCCTTGATCGCCGCCCAGACGCGGCTTGGCGTCGCCGGCATGTCGATGTGCTCGATGCCGAGCGGGTGGAGCGCATTGAGGATGGCGCTCATGATCGCGGGCGGCGCGCCGGTGGCGCCGGCCTCGCCCGCGCCTTTGACGCCGAGCGGATTGGTCTTGGCCGGCACTTCGGTCAGTTCGGAAACCAGTTCCGGCAGATCGTCGGCGCGCGGCATGGCGTAGTCCTGAAAACTACCAGTAATCAGCTGGCCCGAGGAATCGAACACGATCGCCTCCATCAGCGCTTGCCCCGCGCCTTGCGCGACGCCGCCGTGAATTTGGCCTTCGCAGAGCAGTCGATTCATCACCTTGCCGACATCGTCGACCGCGGCATAGCGATCGAGCGTCACCGCGCCGGTCTCCGGATCGATTTCTACTTCGCAGACGTGACAGCCGTTCGGATAGTTCGGCGGCTCGGCGGCAAAGGTGCCGGAGGCTTCCAGCCCGACGTCGAACTGCGGCGGCAGCATCACCGGGCGATAGAATGCCTTGGCGACCTCGGTCAGCGGCAAAGCGCGGTCGGTGCCGACAATGCGGAAGGCGCCGTCGGCAAATTCAAGGTCGCCGGCGGCGGCTTCAAGAATGGTCGCCGCCATTGGCTTCGCCTTTTCGATGATGGCGTCAGCGGCGCGTTTGAGCGCGTTGCCGCCGATATGCATGCTGCGCGAACCGTAAGTGCCGCGGCCCACCGGCACCGCGTCGGTGTCGCCCTGGATGAACCGGATATTGTCGAACGGCACACCGAGCCATTCGCTCACCATCTGCATGTAGACCGTCTGATGGCCTTGCCCGTGCGAATGCGTGCCGGCGAGAATGGTCAGCATGCCGCTCGGATCGAAGCGCAGCACCATGCGGTCGTTGAACACCGCGGCTTCTTCGAGGAAATAGCCGATGCCGCGGCCGCGCAGCTTGCCGCGCTTTTTCGATTCGGCGGCGCGCTTGCCGAAACCGTTCCAGTCAGCGAGCTTGAGGCACTCGTCCATGACATGGACGAAATCGCCGCTGTCATAGGTGATGCCGGTTTGCAGCTTGTGCGGCATCGCCGCGGCCGGAATGTAATTGCGCCGCCGGATTTCCACCGGATCGATGCCGAGGGCGCGCGCGGCGCGGTCGAGCAGCATTTCGATCAGGAACGTCGCTTCGGGCCGTCCAGCGCCGCGATAGGGAGCAAGCGGAATAGTATTGGTGAGCACCGCTTTGCCGACGGCGTGGACCGCGGGAATCTGATAAACGCCGGGCGAAAGCCGCATCGCGAACAGCGGCACCACCATCGACGCGCCGAATACATGCGAACCCATGGCGTGCAGCGCGCTGACGCGGAGCGCTAGGATTTTGCCGTGCTCGTCGAGTGCAAGTTCGCCGGTGACGATCTGGTCACGGCCTTGCGAATCGCCGAGCAAGGCTTCGGAGCGGGTCGAAACCCATTTGACCGGACGGCCGCCGACGCGGCGCGACCCCCACACGACCAGCGCATCTTCGGGATAGCCACCGAACTTCATGCCGAAGCCGCCGCCGACATCGGGCGAGATGACGCGAAGCTTGGTCTCGGGAATCTTCAAGACCTGCCCGGCGACCGCCGAGCGTGTGCCGTGCGGGTTCTGCGAGGTCGAATAGAGCGTGTAGCTGTCGCTGTCGGGATGATAGTGGCCGATCGCGGCGCGCGGCTCGATCGAATTCGCGGTGATGCGATTGTTGTTGAGTTTAAGCGGCACCACGTGCCGGGCCTTAGCGAAGGCGACGTCGGTCGCGTCCTTATTCCCCATCATCAAGGTGAACGCGATATTGTTTGGTTGCTCGTCCCACACCGCGGGCGCGCCCGGCTTGACCGCATCCTCGACGCCGATCACAGCCGGCAAGGGCTCGTATTCGATCTCGATGATTTCGGCGGCGTCACGCGCCTGCGCATAGGTCTCGGCGACCACGAAGGCGACGCGGTCGCCAACTGCGCGCACCCTGTTGCTTTCAAGGATCGCGCGCAGCGTGCGGAATCCCTTGGGGCCGCCCATGTCCTCCGGCATCGGCGGCGCCAGACCGCCGAGCTTGTCGGCAGCCACATCCGCGCCGGTGAGGACTGCGAGCACGCCCGGTGCGGATTTCGTTTTCGCGGTATCAACGCGCTTGATGCGGGCGTGCGCGTGCGGCGACATGACCACGACGCCACAGCACTGCTGCGGCAGTTCGAGGTCATCGACGTAGCAGCCGCGGCCGGTGATGAATCGCGGATCTTCGACCCGGGGGACGGGCTGACCGATACCGAACTTGTTCACGCGCGTCTCCTCACAATTTCACATTCCGCCCCCGCGCAGCGGGGGCGGAGAAGCGTTTATACTCACCAATGCCGACGATGAGAACGGACCAGTAAGGAGGCGGCATGGCGGCGATTCCGGACAAAGCACGGTTTGATTTCATTATCGTCGGCGCCGGCTCGGCCGGCTGCGTGCTCGCCAACCGGCTCACCGAATCCGGCCGCCATCGCGTGCTGCTTCTCGAAGCCGGCGGCCATGACCGGCATATCTGGATTCACATCCCGCTCGGCTACGGCAAGCTGTTCGACAATGCCAAAGTCAACTGGCTGTACAAGACCGAGCCGGAACCCGAGTTGAACAACAGGCAGATCATCCAGCCGCGCGGCAAAGTCCTGGGCGGATCGAGCTCGATAAACGGCTTGCTCTATATCCGCGGCCAGCACGAGGACTACGATCATTGGCGGCAGCTCGGCAATACCGGCTGGGGCTTTGCCGATGTGCTGCCCTACTTCCGGCGCGCCGAGGATCAACAGCGCGGCGCCGACGACTTCCACGGCGTTGGCGGCCCGCTTGCCGTCTCCGACGTCTGCGAGCCGCATCCGCTGTGCGAGGCTTTCATTGAAGCGGCGCAGCGCGCCGGTGTTCCGCGCAATGATGACTTTAATGGCGCGACGCAGGAGGGCGCCGGCTATTTCCAGTTGACGGCCAAAAACGGCCGGCGCTGGTCGACCGCGGTCGGCTATCTGCGCCAGGCGCGGCGGCGGCGCAATCTCGCCGTTGTACCGAACGCTTTGGCCAGCCGCATTCTGTTCTCAGGACGCCGCGCTGTTGGCGTCCAGTATCACCAGCATGGAGTGCCGCACACCGCCTATGCGGACGGCGAGGTGATCGTGTCGGGCGGCGCATTCAATTCACCGCAGCTGTTGCAACTCTGTGGATTAGGGCGAGCCAAAATTCTGCGCGACCTCGGCATTGAGGTGATCGCCGACATGCCCGGCGTCGGCGCCGATCTGCAGGATCATCTGCAAATCCGCATGCAGTACCGCTGCACCGAGCCGATCACCATGAACGACGTCATCAATCACTGGCGCCACCGCTACGGCGCCGGATTGCGCTATATAATGTCGCGCAAGGGATTGCTGACGATCGGCGCCGGGTATGCTGGGGCGTTTCTGCGCACGCGGCCCGAATTGGCGACGCCCGACGTGCAAGTCCATTTCCTGATTTTCAGCGCCGATGCCGCCGGCGCGGTGCTGCACGCTTTTCCCGGCTTCATGGCTTCGGTGTGCCGGTTGCGGCCGGAGAGCCGCGGCTTCGTGCGGATCAAGTCGAGCGATCCTGCCGTGCCGCCGTCGATCCAGCCGCAGTACCTTTCGGCGCGCAGCGATTGCGACACCGTGGTTGCCGGAATGAAGACGATGCGCCGCATCATGAACGAACCGGCGATGCGTCGCTACATCGCGGAAGAGCGCGCGCCCGGCGACCATTGCGCCAGCGATGACGACCTTCTCGCCTTTGCGCGCGACACTGGCACTACCGTGTACCACCCGACGTCGACCTGCCGGATGGGTCCCGATCCATCGGCGGTGGTCGACGAACGATTACGCGTGCGTGGTTTCGAGCGGCTGCGGGTGATCGACGCCTCGATCATGCCGACCGTGGTATCCGGCAATACCAACGCCGCCGCGGTGATGATCGGCGAAAAAGGCGCTGACATAGTGCTGCAGGATGCCGCCGCGCTTTCGCCGCTGCTCGCGATTTCCGCCTGACTTCAACTCGCCGCTTGCAGTCGATCGAGTTCAAGTGCGCCAGCCTTGATCCGCGGAATGAGCTCGCGGCCGAACTCGACCGTATCGTTGAACGGATCGAAGCCGCGGATCAGCACCGAGCCGATGCCGAGCTTGTAATATTCGAGGATCGCGCTCGCGACCTGCTCCGGCTTGCCGACCAGACACGAGGTGTTGCCGAGCGCACCGGTTGCACGCGCGATCGGCATCCACAGCCGCTCGTCATGCACGTCGCGCTCAAGCGCAAAGCTCATCAGCCGTTTGCCGGCATTGTCGACGGGGCCCGACATCGCCTCCTGGCGGCTCCAGCCTTTTGCCCCGGTCATGCCGGCGAGAATCTTGTTGGCTTTGTCCCAAGCCGCGCCCTCGCTCGCGGCAATGATCGGGCGCACCGAGACATTGAAGCCCGAAGTGCGGCCGTACGCTGCCGCCTGAGCGCGAAATTGCTTGATGCGTTCGCGCGTCGAGAGAAGCGGCTCGGCATAGATGGCATAAACGTCGCCCAGCCGAGCGCCCATTTCCAAGGCGCCCTCAGATGCGCCGCCGAAAAACAGCAGCGGATGGGGCTTCTGCAGCGGCCGCACGTCCGAATGCGCCCCTTTGACTCGATAGAACGCGCCGGCGAAGTCGAATGGCCGCTCGCTGGCCCAGGTCAATTTCATCAATTCGAGATATTCGGCGGCTCGGCGATAGCGTTCGGCCTTCGGCGTGAAATCGCCGTCGCCTTCCTGTTCGTCGTCGGTCTTGCCAGTGATGATGTGGAGAGCGAGCCGGCCGCCGCTCAGATGATCGAAGGTCGCGATTTTGCGCGCCATCAAGGTCGGCGCGACGAAGCCCGGGCGATGCGCGATCAAATAACCGAGCCGCTCGGTGCGCGCCGCCGCGTGCAAGGCAACCAGAAAGCCTTCAGCGGACGACGATGAATAACCGACCAGCACCAGGTCGAAGCCGGAAGTCTCGTGCGCGCGCGCCGCTTCGGCGACGTAGTTCGGCGACAATCCGCCCTCGATGACATGCAAAGTCGCCGCACTGGTCGGCGGCGTCACTCCGATCATGCCGATCACGCGCATGG
>DASXJB010000060.1:0-4464 GCA_036497645.1 Xanthobacteraceae bacterium | reverse complement strand
TGAGCTCGTTTCTCGCCGCGCATCCGCATGTCAGCATCGATCTCGAGGAGCGGCTGAGTGACGAGATTGTCGGCTTGATCGCGGAAGGAGTTGCCGACATCGGCATCGTCGCCGGTACGGTCGATGCCGGCGCGCTCGAGACCTATCCGTTCCGCCGCGACCGCTTTGTACTTGTGGTTGCGCGCGGCCATCCGCTCGCCAAGCGCGTCAAGATCAGCTTCGAGGAAGTGCTCGAACACGATTTCGTCGGGCTTGACCGCGCTAGCGCGCTGCAGCGTTTCCTGGCCAGCAAAGCCGCCCGCATCGGCCGGCCGTTGCGATTGCGGGTGCAATTGCGCAGTTTCGACGCGGTGTGCCGGCTGGTCGAGTGCAGAGTCGGCATCGGCATCGTGCCGCAGACCACGGCGCGCCGCGTGGCTAGGACTATGGCGATCAAACCGGTGACGCTGTCGGATCCATGGGCGGTGCGCGATCTCACCATTTGCGTCAAAAGCCGCGACGAATTACCGGTCTATGGGCGCCAGCTGGTCGAGCACCTGAGGTCCAGAAGTCAGTAATCAGCGGTCAGTAATCAGAAACGCGTTTCTGATTACTGATTCCTGACGGCTGATGCCTGTTACCTGGGCATCAGCACCCAATAGTCTAAATCGAGCAAGACCGCGGGTTCGTAATCCTCACCGGATTGCAGCGGAAAATCCGCGCACGGCCGGTCTTTGGTGGCGATCGTGCGCAGCCGCAGCGCGCCGACATCGGCGCGGCCGGGCAATTCCGCTTTGGCCAGCACTTCCGACCAGGCGAAGACCGTGCCGCCGGCAAACAGCGGCGCAACATGGCGGCCGCCGTTGATTGCGGCGACGTGAAACGCATTGGCCAAACCATTGAAGGACAGCGCGCGCGCCAGCGAAATGACATGCCCGCCATAAATCAGCCGCCGCCCGAACCGCCCCTGGCCCTCGACGAATTGATTGAAATGAATGCGCGCGGTGTTCTGATAGAGCCGGGTCGCGATCTGATGCTCGGCCTCCTCGACCGTGACGCCGTCGACATGATCGATCCGCTCGCCGACTTCGTAGTCGCCGAAACGGTCGGCGCTGCCGGCGAGCACGAAGTCATAGGCGGCGACGTCGATCGGCGGACAGGCCTCGCCGAGGAGTTTGGGATCGAGCGCGGTCGGCAGGCGCGGTACGTGATCGCCCGGCGCCGGCGCCGCCTCGTCACGCTTGCGCACCATGACCCAGCGCACATATTCGAGAACCGGCGCGCTGTCCTGGTTGTAGCCGGTAGTGCGAACGTAAACGATCCCGGTCTTCCTGCTCGAATTCTCCTTCAATCCGATCACCTCGGATTGTGCGGCGAGCGTATCGCCGGGATAAACGGGCTTGCGAAAAAAACAATTGGCGTAGCCGAGATTGGCGACCGCGTTGAGCGACACGTCGGGTACGGTCTTGCCGAACACCACATGAAAAACGATTAAGTCGTCGAGCGGCGAGCGCGGATAACCGATCGCCTTGGCGAAGGCGTCGGAGGATTGAACCGCAAAGCGCGGGCCGAACAATCCGGTGTAAAGCGCGGCGTCGCCGGTGGTCAGCGTGCGCGGCGTGGCGTGCCGGATGACCTGCCCAACGCGGAAATCCTCAAAGAAATTGCCGGAACTATTCTTGGACATGACTTTCACATGGCTCTGACTTTCAGGCGGCGTGCTGGCGTCGACCGGCGTTCCGCTTGCCCCTGTTATATTGGACCCGTCTCATTGGATCTGTCTTAACCGGCCCCGCGAAGCGGGGAAAGCATCCCGCTTGACTGACGGGAATGTGAGGAGAACCTGACCTGACGTTTTGCTAAGCCTGCGCCCGCCAGATGGCCGGATAATATGAGCATCGAAGCCGGATCTCATTCTGTGGGCCTGCACGAGCCCGCGACAGGCGGGGCCGTGATTCATCCCCGCTGGGTGCGCATCACGCATTGGATCAATGCGCTGGCGATGTTCATGATGATCGGTTCGGGTTGGCAAATTTACGATGCCTCGCCGCTATTCGATTTCCTCAATTTTCCGCCCGCGCTGGCGCTCGGCGGATGGCTTGCCGGGGCGCTGTTGTGGCACTTCGCCGCCATGTGGCTTCTGGTGATCAACGGCATCGTCTACGTCACGCTTGGCTTCGCCACCGGGCGATTTCGCCGCAAGCTGCTGCCGATCCGGCCGCGCGCCGTCCTCAACGATTTCTTTGCGGCCTTGCGCGGCCAGCTCTCGCATGACGATCTCACCGTCTCCAATTCGGTGCAGCGGCTGCTTTACGCCGGCGTGCTCGTGGCCGGCGTCGTCATCGTTCTTTCGGGGCTGTCGATCTGGAAGCCGGTGCAATTCAAGTACCTCACCGTCTTGTTCGGCGGCTATGACACCGCGCGCTACGCCCATTTCTTCGCCATGACGGCAATCGTGGCTTTTCTGACAATCCATGTCGTGCTTGCGCTGATCGTGCCAAAAAGCCTGCGCGCCATTATCTTGGGCCGGTAGAGGAAAATCGGATGCCCCCGAAGCGCAAAACACCGCCCGGCATCGATGCCAAACTGCTGATCAAGGATGCGGCGAAACTGTTACCGCAGCCGTCGCGCCGGCTGTTTCTGCGCGGCGCTGCCAGCCTCGGCTCGCTGGCGATGCTGACCGGCTGCGACATCATCGACGGGCCGACGGCCGAGAATGCCTTGCGCGTCGTGTCGCGGTTTAACGACCGCGTCCAGGCGCTGTTGTTCAGCAAGACGACGTTGGCGCCCGAATTTCCGGAAAGCGCGATCACGCGGCCGTTTCCGTTCAATGCCTATTATTCGCTCGACGAGGCGCCGGATATTGAGGGCGACACTTATCAGCTCGAGATCGGTGGGCTCGTTGACAACAAGAAGTCCTGGACGCTTGCCGAACTCGGCCGCTTGCCGGAAGTGTCGCAAATCACCCGGCTCGTTTGCGTCGAAGGCTGGAGCGCGATCGGCTCGTGGCAGGGCGTGCGGCTGTCCGATTTCCTTAAAGGGATCGGCGCCGATTTGAGCGCGAAATATGTCTGGTTCCAGTGCGCGGAGGGCTACTCCAACACCATCGACATGCCGACCGCCTTGCACCCGCAAACCCAATTGACGCTCAAATTCGATCACCAGACCCTGCCGACCGCCTACGGCTTCCCGATCAAGATCCGCATCCCGACCAAGCTCGGATTCAAGAATCCGAAATACGTCACCGCGATGTGGGTTCAGAACAACGACGCCGGCGGCTATTGGGAAAACCAGGGCTATAACTGGTTCAGCGGGCTCTGAGAATTTTTCCGCTCGGCGAATTCGCCGCTCGGAAATTGTCGTTTTTCGCCGCCCGCGCGGCCGCGGCTTGCCAAGCGGTGTGACGGCGATTAGCAATCGACGCCTCATTTGCCGGGGCGTCTTGCATGGCTCGTTACAAGCTCCTTCTGCTCGCCGGCGACGGCATCGGTCCGGAGGTCATGGCCGAGGTCAAGCGGCTCCTTGCCTTTTGCGCGGCAAAGGGAGTCGCTGATTTCAATATCGAGGAGGATCTGGTCGGCGGCGCGGCCTATGACGCGCACCAGGTGGCGATCACCGATGCCACCATGGCGAAAGCGCATGCCGCGGATGCGGTGATCTTCGGCGCGGTGGGCGGACCCAAATGGGACAAGGTGCCGTTTGAGGAGCGCCCGGAAGCCGGCTTGCTTCGCCTGCGCAAGGAGCTCGGCCTGTTCGCCAATATTCGCCCCGCGATCGTCTATCCGGCGCTGGCCGATGCTTCGAGCCTCAAACGCGAAGCGGTGGAAGGGCTCGACATCGTCATCCTGCGCGAGCTCACGGGCGGAGTTTATTTCGGCGAGCCCAAGACCATCACTGATCTCGGCAACGGCCAGAAACGTGCTGTCGACACCCAGGTTTACGACACTTATGAAATCGAGCGCATTGCGCGTGTCGGTTTCGAATTGGCGCGGCGGCGGCGCAACAAGCTGACCTCGATGGAAAAACGCAACGTGATGAAGACCGGCGTACTCTGGCACGAGGTGGTGGAGGAGCTGCACAAGCGCGAGTACAAAGACGTACAGCTTGAACATATGCTGGCGGATGCCGGCGGCATGCAGCTGGTGCGCTGGCCGAAACAGTTCGACGTGATCGTCACCGACAACTTGTTTGGCGACATGTTGTCGGACGTCGCGGCAATGCTGACCGGATCGCTCGGCATGCTGCCGTCCGCCTCGCTCGGCGAAGTCGATCCCAGGACCAAGCGGCGCAAGGCGATGTACGAGCCGGTGCACGGCTCGGCGCCGGACATCGCCGGCAAGGGCATGGCCAATCCCATCGCCATGCTGGCCTCGTTCGGCATGGCGTTGCGCTATTCGTTCAATATGGCGAAAGCGGCCGATCAGCTCGATGCCGCGATTGCGGCGACGCTGGCGAAGGACCTGCGCACCGCCGACATCAAATCCG
>DASXJB010000059.1:0-3697 GCA_036497645.1 Xanthobacteraceae bacterium | reverse complement strand
GTCTTCCTCGATGACATCGCCGTTGCGGTCGAGGACTTTCACGGTCTGATTGGCCTTCACCGAGCCGGCGTTGATGCGTCCGGTGACGACGCGGCCGAGATATGGATTGGCCTCAAGAATCGTGCCGAGCATGCGGAACGGACCGTCCTCGACCTGTGGCGGCGCGACGTGGCGGAGCACGAGATCGAACAGCGGCGCCATGCCTTGGTCTTTCGGGCCGGCGGGATCGGCCGCCATCCAGCCCTGCTTGGCCGAGCCGTAGAGAATCGGGAAATCGAGTTGCTCTTCGCTTGCGTCGAGCGCCGCGAACAAGTCGAACACGGCATTGGCCACTTCGCGCGGCTGCGCGTCGGAACGATCGACTTTGTTGATGACCACGATGGGCCGAAGTCCCATTTTCAGCGCCTTCGACACCACGAATTTGGTCTGCGGCAACGGTCCTTCGGCGGCATCGACCAGGACCAGCGCGCCGTCCACCATGTTGAGGATGCGCTCGACTTCGCCGCCGAAATCGGCGTGGCCTGGCGTATCGACGATATTGATCCGCGTGTTTTTCCACACCAGCGAGGTCGCCTTGGCGAGAATGGTGATGCCGCGCTCGCGCTCGAGATCGTTGGAATCGAGGGCGCGCTCGATCACCCGCTGGTTTTCGCGGAACGAGCCGGATTGCTGTAACAGCCGGTCGACCAGCGTGGTCTTGCCGTGGTCGACGTGGGCGATGATGGCGATATTGCGCAGATCCATATTGCGCAGCTTCCTTTGCGCACGTCCATTTCACGCGGATTCTTAAGACATTCTGAAATGTCACGGGCCCCGAAGGGCCCGCGACTCGCATGCGGTATATAGGCAGAAACGGTGCCGAGGCAATCGGCAGCGAACCGCGCGCCGAAACCAGGGATCCTAAGCCGCGGCGGCCTGGCCGGGCGGTTTGGCGGCGGCGGCGCCCTCGCCAGCCTCACCAGCACGGTCGAGAATCGCGGTGCGCCGCCCGGCGATGGCGAAACGCAGCTGGTCGAGCGCGAAGGCGAACGACATCCGCACCGTCTCGTCGAATTCCTCGCGTTCGCCCTGATGCACGATCGCGATCACGAGATTATCCGCTTCGACCTGGAGCTGTTCGAGCGCCTCGAGATTCTGTGCCGCATGCGCCTTGCGCACGAGATCAAGCACGCGTTGGAGGAGCCGCAGCCGCCGCGTGCGCGTGTCCCGGCGCAGATAGCTCGCCAGGCCGGCCAGCGCCGATCCGAAGACCGGAAAGATCAGCATGCCGTAGAAGATGTCGTCGCCGTATCTGTCGAAGAACGATTGTTGGCTGTCATTGAGATAGGCGAGTGCGCCCGGATGCGCGACCACATCGGCATCCTTGTCGGTCGAGGGCGCCTCGATCTTGATCTCGCCCGGCATTGCGGCGGCAAGCGCTTGACGGGACGAATAGATGATCTTCGCCAGCGCGGCGATAACGGAATCGCTGTAGGACTTCCGCGCCACGAGGTATTCGGCGAAGCTTAAGCTCTTGAGACTGTCGTCTGGCGTGGGTGGCGTGCCGCCGAACGTGCCGGCGTCGATATCGATCGAATCGAACACCGGATTACGCTTGGCAATGCCGTCGGCCTGATCGATGTCGACGAAGCTCGGCGCGTCGCCGTTTCGGCTCGCCGCGTTCACCGCGTTCGAAATTGCCGCACCGGTGGCCGCGCCGGCGACGAACAGTACATCGATCTTATTGTTCTTGATTGCGTCGGCGATATTTTTCGGATCGATCTCCGATACGGTCACTTTGGCGGCCGGGACACCGTAATGATCGAGCACGGTGCGAAGAAGATCGGGGCTTGCCTCGTTTCCGGTCACGATGCCGACGCGGTGCCCGGCAAGCTGATCGATTTTTTCGATCTTTCCGGATTTCTTTCCCTTCTTTCCCGATGCTGGCTTTCCTGACGCCGGTGCAGGAACGATCAGCGCCATGACGTTTTGGCGCAAGATCGCGACCACCGGCCATTTCATCGACTCGTCGGCCGGACTGGGCAGAATGGCGAGATCGGCCTTGCCGTTTTTGATGTCGTCGGCTGCTTCCTGCGGGCCGGCAGCGGCAACAAATTTCAGATGAAGATTGTGACGGCCCTGGGCGATTTGGTCCGACAAAGCCTCGACGAATTTGGCGTCGGTCGGCCCGGCCGCGATCCGCAGACGCTCGGCCTCGGTGGTGAAGTAAAAGGCGGCCCAGACACCGCCGATCACGACAAGGGTGCCGACCACGGCAACGAGCCAGGTGTGGCGCAGAATCGTGCGCAAGCGGTTGCGCATATTATGTTCAAGCGACTCGATACTCATGGCGCGGTCCGCCGACTGGCCGTGCGTGGCCGTTCCTGCACTTGATGCCCGCCTGAACAGCCAGAATTTCATGGCGACAGGGGGACGGTTCAAAGCCCCGGGCGACATACTTAATTCTAGCACGGCCGCGCTGGTTTGAGGCGATGGAGCAAATCCCCGCCCCCCGCCAGGCCAGACGGTTGGTTAATGCGGCGGCGCCTTGGCCGGGTCCTTAGATCGTTGTGGACCTTGCAGAAATTCCGCCGCACGGTCACGCTCCGGCCGGCCGGCTCCACGGCCCCAGGCGCAAGCCACCGGGCATGGCGCGATGCACCATCAGCATTTCGCCGATCGTTGCCGAGGTCACCAGCCCGATCAGCCGCTGCGAGGCATCGACGATGCCGACCGCCGGCGCCGATTTCTGCTGTAACAGCCGAAACGCCTCATCGAGGCAGTGGCGGTGGCCGAGCGTCGGTATTTCCGTGCCCATCACATCGCCGACTTTGGCATCCGGGCCGCGTTCCTTGAGCGCCCGGATAACATCATTGCGCGCCAATAAGCCGACCGGCTGACCAAGCCCATCGACGACGGGGAATTCGCCCTGGCTCGTTCGCAACAGCGTCTCCACCGCGGCATCGACGTGCTCGTCGGGCGTCAACGTGACGAATTCAGTAAACATCGCGGCGGTCACTGGCACGCCTTGCGAAATCGCGCGGATCGCCACCAGATGCGCTTCGGAAGCGGCGGCGAGATAAACAAACACGGCGACGAAGATCAGCAAAGGGTTGCCGAACAGGCCGATAAAGCCGAGCAGGAACGCGACGAACTGTCCGATCGAAGCGGCAATCTCGGTGGCGCGGACATAACCAAAACGGGTCGCCAATAGCGCGCGCAGCACCCGGCCGCCGTCCATGGGAAACGCCGGGATCAAATTGAACAGTGCGAGAAACACGTTCACAAGCGCGAGCCGCTCGGCGAGACCAATTTTACTGCTTTCAATCGTGCCGAAATCGCTCGGATCGAGGCTGGCGCCGGCGAGCAAGACCAGCACGGCGGCGATGACCACATTAACCGCGGGTCCGGCAATCGCGATCAGGAACTCTTCGCTTGGTTTTTCCGGGATGCGTTCGAGCCGCGCGACGCCGCCGATCGGCAGCAGGATCACGTCGGGCGTCCTCACGCCGAATCTGCGCGCGGTGAAAATGTGACCGAATTCATGAAGCAGCACGCACAGGAACAACAGCACCATGAACAACAGCCCGCTCCAGGCGGCCTGCAGTCCGCCCGAGACGTAGCTCACGCCGAAAATCCAGGCGAGAAACAACAGGAATGTCACATGAATGCGGATCGCGGTCCCGGCGACCGAGCCGATATTCAAAGACCAGCCCAT
>DASXJB010000058.1:0-5604 GCA_036497645.1 Xanthobacteraceae bacterium | reverse complement strand
TGATACCGGTGCAAGCTTCGCAATCATCACTTCCCGCAAATACCGTTCGACATGATACTCCTTAGCATAACCGTAGCCCCCATGCGTCGTGATCGCGGTTTGGCAGGCTTTAAATCCGGCTTCGGCGGCGAGATATTTCGCGGCGTTCGCCGCAGGCCCACAGGCCATGCCGTGATCGTACTGCCACGCCGCCTTCAACATCATCAGATCGGCTGCCTCGAGTTCCATCCAGCACTCCGCCAACGGATGCTGAATGGCTTGGTTCTGTCCGATCGGCCGGCCGAACACGACGCGCCCCTTGGCGTAGGAGCCCGCCCGCGCCAGCGCTGCGCGGCCCAGTCCAATCGCCTCGGCGGCAACCAGGATGCGTTCCGGATTGAATCCATGGAGCAGATATTCGAAGCCGCGGCCTTCTTCACCAATCCGGTCCGCAGCCGGCACCGGCAGCGCGTCGATGAACAGCTGGTTTGAGTCGACCGCACTGCGGCCCATTTTCGCGATCTCATGCACCTCGACGTGGCGGCGATCGAGCGCCGTATAAAACAGACTGAGGCCATCGGTCGGCTTGCGACCGGCGCCGAGTGGCGCGGTACGGGCGAGCAGCAGCATCTTGTCCGCGACCTGTGCCGTCGAAATCCAGATTTTTGCGCCGGTGATTGTGTAGACATTGCCACGCCGTTCGGCGCGCGTTTTGATCTTGGCGGTTTCCAGACCGGCATCGGGCTCGGTCACGGCGAAGCACGCCTTTTCGTTGCCGGCGGCGATCGGCGGCAACATCCGCTGCTTCTGGTCCTCGGTGCCGTGGACCACGACCGGATTGAGCCCGAAAATGTTCATGTGAATTGCAGATGCGCCGGACAGACCGGCGCCGGAAGCAGCGACCGCCTGCATCATCACAGCTGCTTCGCTGATGCCGAGGCCCGAGCCGCCATAAGCCTGCGGGATGCAGACGCCGAGCCAGCCGTCATCAGCCAGAGCGCGATAAAACTCTTCCGGGAAATTTCCATCGCTGTCGCGCTTGAGCCAATAATCGTCGCCGAAGCGCGCGCAGATCTTTTCGATTGCGGCGCGCACCGATTGCGAAAGCTCAGTGGGGGCGAAGTCGATCGGTTTTGCTCCGGCAATAAATAATGGTTGCGCTCACTCCGCCGCCTGCATCGCCGGCGCGTCGATGAAGCCGCCGGCCTGGCGCCGCCACAGCGCCGCGTAATGGCCATTTTGGGCGAGCAAATCGCGATGCGAGCCCTGCTCGACGATGCGGCCCTGGTCGAGCACGACGAGGCGATCCATCTGCGCGATGGTTGATAGGCGATGCGCGATCGCGATCACCGTCTTGCCGGCCATCAGCGTGCCCAGGCTCGATTGAATGGCGGCTTCGACTTCGCTGTCGAGCGCGGAGGTCGCTTCGTCGAATACCAGGATCGGCGCGTCTTTGAGAATGACGCGGGCGATGGCGATGCGTTGGCGCTGACCGCCGGAAAGCTTCACGCCGCGCTCGCCGACATGCGCGTCATAGCCGCGGCGGCCGCGCCAATCTTCGAGTTCAAGAATAAACTCATGGGCGTGCGCCAATCGCGCGGCGCGTTCGATCTCTTCGTCGCCCGCCGCGGGCCGGCCGTAGCGAATATTGGCGCGGATCGAGCGGTGGAGGAGCGAAGTGTCCTGTGTCACCACCGAAATCTGCGCGCGCAAGGATTCCTGCGTCAGGCCGGAAATATCCTGCCCGTCGATCAGGATCGATCCGCCTTCCAAATGGAAAAACCGCAGCAGCAAATTGACCACGGTGGATTTGCCGGCGCCGGAGCGCCCGACCAGTCCGATCTTCTCGCCAGGACGGATAACGAGATTGAAATCCTGCAACAGGCCGGTTTCGCGGCCATACCCGAAATTGACGCCATTGAATTCGATACGCCCGGCGCGCACCGTCAGCGGCCGCGCGTCGGCCGGATCGGGCAGCTGCAGCGGCTGCGCGATCGACAGCATGCCTTCCTGCACGATCCCGACATCCTCGAAGATTTCCGTGATCCGCATCGCGATCTGGCGCGACATATTGGTGAGCTGGAACGTCAGCGGCAGCACCATGGCGACGGCGCCGACCTCGACCGCGCCGTAGCGCCACAGCAATAGCGCCAGCGCGCCTGATCCGGCGATCAGCAAGGCATTGAGCACGTCCAGGACGGTGCCGAAGGCGGTGAGCAGCCGCTGCGCTGCCGAAAACAAGTCGACGTGACGATCGACCGCCTTGCGCACATAGAGGTCTTCGTCGCTGGCGCGCGCGAACAGCTTGACGGTGAGGATGTTGGTATAGCTGTCGACGATCCGCCCCATCAACGCCGAGCGCGCTTCCGAGGATTGTTTCGAGCGGTCCCGCATGCGCGGCACGAAATACCCGAGCAGCGCCGTATAGGCGAAGAACCACAGCAGGATCGGTACGGCGAGCCAGCGATCGGCGGCGGCGGTCAGTGCGATGGCCGAAACGCCGTAGACCAAAATGTACCAGACGGTTGTGATCGTCGCGGTCAGCGTCGAGCGCACCGACGGACCGGTCTGCATCACCCGATTGGAAATGCGGCCGGCGAAGTCGTTCTGGAAAAACGCCCAGCTCTGCCGCACCACGTGCCAATGCGCTTGCCAGCGGATCAGTCCGGTAAACGGCGCCGCGATCGCCTGGTTGGTGATCAGGTAGCGCGTGAAGGTCACAGCTGGCCGGGCCACGAGCACGACGAGCGCCATGCCGAGGAGCCAGGGCCAGCCGTCGGCGACGAGCCGCTCGGGCGGCGTCTTGGTGACAAGCGTGACGACGCGGCCGATGAACCACGGCACCGCGCTGTCGCCCAGCGCCACCAGCAATTCGACCACGAACAAAGCCGCGAACAGCCATTTGGCTTGGCGGGCAAAGTGCCACAGGAAGGCGAGCAGGCTGGGCGGCGGTTCCGGTTGCTCCGGCGCTGCGGTCGGCGTCAAGAATCGTTCGAAGCGCGATAACATTTGCGGTTGGTTACAGGCCGTCGAGTACTTGCGTCAATTGGGCGGTCGTCAATCAGCGGCCATATACGGCGGCGATTGTGGCGGCCGGATTGCGCTGCCCGATGTCGTCACGACAGAATTGCTGACCTTTTCGCCAGCGCTGACACGTGCCATCGTTCAAACGTCAGTGCAGCGCGAGGCAGGCCATGGCGGCAGACCTCATCCGGCGAAAGAGCATGGCGTGTTTTGCCGGCGCACTGATCGCGCTCCTTGCCGCCGTCGCACCCGCCGTCGCGGAGATTTTCCCGTCACGTCCGGTCACGATGATGGTCGGATTTCCGCCGGGCGGCCCAACCGACACACTGGCGCGCATCGTTGCCGATGCCATGCAAGGGCCGCTCGGCCAGCCGGTGGTGGTGGAAACCTTGAGCGGCGCCAGCGGCACGATCGCCACGGGCCGCGTCGCCCATGCCAGGCCAGACGGTTACACGATCGGCATAGGTCAGTGGTCGAGCCATGTCGCTTCGCCGGCGATCTATCCGCTCGACTACGACGTCTTGCGCGACCTGCAGCCGATTTCGCTGCTCTCGGCATCGCCGCTGTGGATCATCGGCAAGGAAGCCCTGCCGCCGCAGACGATGCCGGAGCTGATCGCCTGGATGAAAGCGCGGCCCGAGCCGACCACGTTCGGCACGGTCGGCACGGGCAGCGCCGGCCATATGTGCGGTCTGTACTTCGCGCAGCATGCCGGCTTGCGCTTGCAATACGTGCCCTATCGCGGCGGCGGCCCGGCCATGCAGGACCTGATCGGCGGGCAAATCGATCTCGCTTGCCTCGAAGCAAGCTCCGGGCTCGCTTACGTCCAAGCGGGGAAGTTCAAAGCCTATGCGGTGATGAGCGAGCAGCGCTGGCCGAAATCGCCGGACACGCCGACGCTGAGTGAATTCGGCATTGCCGGAGCGACGATCAATTTCTGGCATGCGCTGTGGACTACCGCAGGAACGCCGAAAGAGACCGTGGATCGGCTTGACGCTGCCGTGGTCAGCGCATTGGCCAATCCCGCCGTGCGGCAGCGGCTCGAAACTCTCGGCCAAGTGATCTTTCCGCGCGACCAGCAGAACCCGGCAGCGCTTGCCGCCTATCACAAGGCGGAGATCGACAAATGGTGGCCGATCATCAAGGCCGCCGGGATCAAAGCCGAATAAGTCCTGCGTGAAGATTGCGGTCACACCGCGGGCATAGCCGCCGCGGGCCGGAACTCCATCGGCACATAGCCGGATTGCTCGGCGACGCGATCGAGCCAGGCGCGGATCGCCGGAAACGGCGCCAGGTCGTAATCGCATTGCGGGGCGATGTGGGCATAGGCGTAAAGCGCGATGTCGGCGATGGTGTAATGGCCGGCAACGAAGAAGTCATTCAGCGCCAGGTGCTTCTCCATCACGCCGAGCGCGCGATTGCCCTCCTCCATCCAGTCTTCGAGCGCGTGCTGCTGCAGTTCGCGGCCGCCTTTGACCAGCGTCAGCCAGAAATAGGCGGCGCCGAGATTGGGTTCGAGGCTGTGCTGTTCAAAAAACATCCATTGCAACGCTTCGGCCCGGCCGATGCGATCTTCAGGCGCGAGCGGCGTGCCGCCGGCGATATACCAAAGAATGGCGTTTGATTCGGCGAGATAACGGCCCGGTGCCACTTCCAAGAGCGGCACCTGACCGTTCGGATTCTTGGCCAGAAATTCCGGCGTGTGGCTGTCGCCCTTGAGAATATCGACCTCGACCAGCCGATAGGGGACACCCAGCTGCGCCAGCGCGAGCCGCGCTTTGTAGCTGTTTCCCGAACGCTGCATCGAGTAGAGGGTGAACATGGGGCTCGCTTCCGGGGCATTTATTGTGCTGCCGTTGCAGTGTTACGACGACAGGGCGGCAATGTCATGGCGGGCAGACCGTCGGGACGCAGCTCGATGTCGCGCGGGTCGAGGCGTGCTGCCCCCGCCGCATCTGGATCGGCTCCTCCGTCAGGTTCCGTTCCACGCGCGCTGTTGCTGACGGAACGCGGCGATGCGGAAAATGCCGCAGATGTGAGGGCAGAGCGGGCTTTAACGCTTGCCTGAGCGCCCGGGCGGCATTACCAAGCGAGCCGCCTGAAATGGAGAATCGCAATGGCCTTTCTCGCGGACCAGATCATGCGCATCAAGCCGTCGGCGACCATCGCCGTCACGGATAAAGCGCGTGCGCTCAAGGCCGCTGGCCGCGATGTCATCGGGCTCGGCGCCGGCGAGCCGGATTTCGACACGCCGGAGAACATCAAGGAAGCCGCCATCAAGGCGATCCGCGACGGCAAGGCATCAAAATATACCGCCGTCGACGGCATCCCCGAGCTCAAGGCGGCCGTGGCGCGCAAGTTCAAGCGCGAGAACAAGCTCGATTACAAGCCGTCGCAGATCATCATCGGCACCGGCGGCAAGCAGGTGCTCTACAACGCACTGGTCGCGACCATCAATCCGGGCGATCAGGTAATCATCCCCGCGCCTTATTGGGTGAGCTATCCGGAAATGGTGCTGCTGGCCGGCGGCGAGCCGGTGCCGGTCGTCACCACCATGGACACCGGCTACAAGATGACGCCGGAGGCGCTGGAGCGCGCGAT
>DASXJB010000057.1:0-3493 GCA_036497645.1 Xanthobacteraceae bacterium | reverse complement strand
GATGCGTTGAGCATCGCCTTCGAGGGAATGCAGCCGATATTGAGGCAGGTGCCGCCGAACGTGGCGCGCTTCTCGACCACCGCCGTTTTCATGCCGAGCTGCGCCGCGCGGATGGCGCAGACATAGCCGCCGGGGCCGGAGCCGATGACAATGAGATCGTAGGGCATGGAAAACTCCCGAACTACTAATCGTCATGGCCGGACTTCTTCCGGCCATCCACGTCTCGTTTGAAGAGCGCTTAAGACGTGGATGTGCCCGGCACATAGGCGAGCGAAGCGACGCCGTTCTTCAAACGGCTATGGCCGGGCATGACGGAATCACAAATCCAGCACAAGTCGCGCCGGATCTTCCAAGCACTCCTTGACGCGCACGAGGAAAGTCACCGCTTCGCGGCCGTCGACCAGGCGATGGTCGTAAGACAAAGCCAGATACATCATCGGCCGCACCTCGATCTTGCCGGCGACGACCATCGGCCGTTCCGCAATCTTGTGCATGCCGAGAATGCCGGATTGCGGCGCATTGAGGATCGGCGTCGACATCAGCGAGCCGTAGATGCCGCCATTGGTGATGGTGAAGGTGCCGCCCTGCATCTCCTCGATCTTGAGCGCGCCGTCGCGGGCGCGGCGGCCGAAATCGGCGATCGCCTTCTCGATTTCTCCAAGTGACTTTGCGTCGCAGTCGCGGACCACCGGAACGACCAGGCCGCGCTCGGTGCCGACCGCGATGCCGATGTGGTAGTAATTTTTGTAGACGATGTCGGCGCCGTCGATCTCGGCATTCACGGCGGGAATTTCCTTGAGCGCCTGCACGCAGGCGCGCACGAAGAACCCCATGAAGCCGAGCTTCACGCCGTGTTTCTTCTCGAATAAATCGCGGTACTGAGTGCGCAGCGCCATGATCTGACCCATATCGACCTCGTTGAAGGTCGTGAGCATGGCTGCGGTATTCTGCGCGTCCTTCAGACGGCGGGCGATAGTCTGGCGCAGCCGCGTCATCCGCACGCGTTCCTCGCGCGCGGCATCGTCGGGCGGCGTCGGGGCGCGCATCTGGACCGCGGCGGCGGTGGCGACAACGGGGGTCGGCGCGGCGGCGGCGCGCTCAATGGCGGCGAGCATGTCGCCCTTGGTGACGCGGCCGTCCTTGGCCGAGCCGGCGACGCTCGCGGCATCGACGCCCGATTCTGCGGCAAGTTTGCGCACCGAGGGCGCGAGCGGCGCATCGACCAGTTTCGCCGTTGCCGGCGCGGCGCTGGTCGCAGCGCTGGTTGGAGCGCTAGTCGGAGCTTTGGGCGCCGCCGCGGGCGCGGACTGCGGCGGAGGAGATGCGCTTGGCGCCGCTGCTGGTGCGGCTTTGGCCGCGGCGGCCGCGCCTTCCTTGATCTGCCCGAGGACCGCGCCGACCGCGACCGTGTCGCCATCCTTGGCGGCAATATCGGCGAGCACGCCGGCTGCCGGCGCCGGCACTTCGATCGTCACCTTGTCGGTCTCAAGCTCGACCAGGGGTTCGTCCACCGCGACGGCCTCGCCCGGTTTCTTGAACCATTTGCCGATGGTCGCCTCGGTGACCGATTCACCCAGCGCCGGCACGCGTATCTCAGCCATGGGCTAATTCCAGATGTCAGATATCGGACGTCGGATGTCGGATGACAGAAGTGAGCGATCAGAGCCCAGAATCGAAGTCGCCGGCAAAAATTCCCGTCTGACTTCTGACATCCAACCTCTGTCCTCCATCATGCCAACGCTTCGTTTAAGAACTTTCCAAGCTGTGCGAGGTGAATGGACATTTGCCCAACCGCGGTCGAGGCGGAGGCAGGGCGGCCGACATAACGGGCGCGCCGATGCTTGGCGCCGATCTGATTGAGCACCCATTCCAGGAATATGTCGACGAACACCCAGGCGCCCATATTGCGCGGCTCCTCCTGGCACCAGACCACCTCAGCCTGTTTGAAGCGCGACAATTCCGTCATCAGCGCCTTGGTCGGGAACGGATAGAGCTGCTCGATCCGCAGGAGATAGATATCGTCGATGCCGCGGCGCTCCCGCTCCTCGTAGAGATCGTAATACACCTTGCCGGAGCACAGGATGATGCGCCGGATCTTGTCGTCGGCGACGAGCTTGATCTTTTCGTTGGGCTGCAGTTGCGCGTCGTCCCACAACAGCCGGTGGAACGAAGTGCCCGGACCCATTTCGTCGAGCCGCGACACCGCACGCTTGTGCCGTAAGAGCGATTTCGGCGTCATCAGGATCAGCGGCTTGCGGAAGTCGCGCTCGAGCTGGCGGCGCAGGATGTGAAAGTAGTTCGCTGGCGTGGTGCAGTTCGCCACCTGCATATTGTCCTCGGCGCACATCGAGAGAAAGCGCTCCAGCCGCGCCGACGAATGCTCCGGCCCCTGGCCTTCGTAGCCATGCGGCAACAGACAGACCAGTCCCGACATGCGCAGCCATTTGCGCTCGCCGGACGAGATGAATTGATCGAATAGAACCTGGGCGCCGTTGGCGAAATCGCCGAATTGCGCTTCCCACAGCGTGAGCGCGTCCGGCTCGGCCAGCGAATAGCCGTATTCGAAGCCGAGCACGGCTTCTTCCGACAGCATCGAATTGATCACTTCGAAGCGCGCCTGGCCGTCGCGCAAACTGTTGAAAGGCGTGTAGCGCTTCCCGTTCTCCTGATCGATCAGCACGGAGTGACGCTGCGAGAAGGTGCCGCGTTCGGAATCCTGACCCGAAAGCCGAACACGATGACGTTCGAGCAACAGCGAACAGAAAGCGAGCGCCTCGGCGGTCGCCCAATCGATCCCGGCGCCGGTCTCGATCGCCTTGCGCCGATTGTCGAGAAAGCGCTGCAGCGTTTTGTGCAAATGGAAATCGGGCGGCACTGCGGTAATCCTGCCGCCGATATCCTTAAGCGTGGCGATTTCGACGCCGGTTTGGCCGCGGCGCGGATCGTCGGCGTCGCCCGCGGTCGTGTAGCCGGACCAGCGGCCGTCGAGCCAATCGGCTTTATTGGCGCGGTAGCCAAGCCCGGCCTCGAGCTCGACATCGAGGTGAGCGCGCCACTGCGCCTTCATCGTCTCGACTTCGCCGGCGCTGACGATGTCTTCGCCGACGAGTTTCTTGCTGTAGATCTCGAGCGTCGTCGGATGCGCGGCGATCGCCTTGTACATCAGCGGCTGGGTGAATGACGGCTCGTCGCCTTCGTTGTGGCCGTGCCGGCGATAGCAGAACATGTCGATGACCACCGGCTTCTGAAATTTCTGCCGGAATTCGGTCGCGATCTTGGCGGCGAACACCACGGCTTCCGGATCGTCGCCGTTGACGTGGAAGATCGGCGCCTCGATCATCTTGGCGACATCGGAGGGATAAGGCGACGAGCGGGAATAGCGCGGATTGGTAGTAAAGCCGATCTGATTGTTGACGATGAAATGCAGCGATCCGCCGGTGCGGTGGCCGCGCAGCCCGGAAAGGCCGAAACATTCCGCCACCACGCCCTGCCC
>DASXJB010000056.1:0-17281 GCA_036497645.1 Xanthobacteraceae bacterium | reverse complement strand
GCTCAAGCGCCTCACCCATACCGGCTCGACGCTGCGTGCGCGCGCGGTCGCGGACAAGGCCGCGATCGCCCAAGCGGTGGAAAAGAACGTACTGCCGCTTCTCGCCTCGGGCCGCGTCAAGCCGCTGATCGATTCGACTTTTCCGCTTGCGCAAGCGAGCGCCGCCCATACCCGCATGGAAAGCGGTAAGCACATCGGCAAAAATTGTACTGACCCTTTGAAATTAAACGAGAATATTCCTTGCTCCAAAACGCCCTAACCGCTACTAAAGCCCAACGATTGCACGGAACAATCAGCGCGAGCCGGGCTGCGGGTTACCGCCCATATTGCGCTCGGCGGTCGTGAATTCGGCGCAAAGCGCAGGCGTTAGTGGTTCCGGGGAACTTGTATTGCATGGTGCGAGGCGCCGCTTGCCGGCACGGAGGGGTTATTTGCGATTTTTGCGCGCCGCGAGGCTTGACGCCCGCCCGGGCCGCTGGCTCGGCGGGCTGCCTTCAGGTGCAATCTTCGCCGCTGCTCTTGCCATCGTCCTGTTCGTTCCTGCCGCCGCTCGCGCGGTTGAAGCGATCAATGTCCATAGCGATACGCAGGCAATCGATCTGACCGACGCGGTCGATTTTCAACATACCGAGGGCGACCGCATCCAGGTGTCGACCGCGCCAGGCGCCGACGGCATCATCCGCCGCATCGAGGTGCGGGCACGTGCCGGCGGCAGCAACTGGGCGGTCTTTGCGCTGGCCAACAATGGCGATGAGCAGATCGACCGGCTGGTCGTCGCGCCGCATTACCGTATGGTCGGCTCCGGACTGTTGTGGCCCGATCTCGGTCTGTCACGCATCGTCTACATCACGCCGTCGTCGGGCGACCCGCCGGAGCGCCAGGACAATGCCGGCGCCGATGTGTTTCGCATCACGCTCGATCCGGGGACCGTGATCACATTCGTTGCCGAGTTGCGCACCGACAATCTTCCGCAGCTCTATCTGTGGGAGCCCGACGCCTATAAGGACAAGCTCAATTCGCTCACGCTCTATCAGGGCATCGTCATCGGCATTGCGGGATTGCTGGCGCTGTTCCTGACGATTCTGTTCGTGGTCAAAGGCAGCGTGATGTTTCCGGCCGCGGCTGCGCTCGGCTGGGCGGTGCTGATCTATATCGGCATCGATTTCGGCTTCTGGCCGAAAGTGTTCGATCTCTCGTCAGGCGCCGAACGCGTCTGGCGCGCCTCCGGCGAAGCAATCCTTGCCGCCACGCTGTTGGTGTTTCTGTTCGCCTATCTCAATCTCAATCGCTGGCACGTGCGCTATTCCCACATCACCGTCGGCTGGCTTGCGTTCCTCGGGGCGCTGGTCGCCGTCGCGCTGTTCTCGCCGGCGGTCGCCTCGGGCATCGCGCGCATGTCGCTATTCCTTGTCGCGGTGCTGGGCTTTGCACTCGTAATTTACCTCGCGACCCATGATTACGATCGCGCCGTGATGCTGATCCCGACCTGGCTTCTTCTCGTGGTTTGGGTCATCGGCGCGGCCTTGACCGTACTCGGGTTCGTCACCAACGACATCGTCGGTCCGGCGCTGCTCGGCGGGCTGGTGCTGATCGTCATGCTGATCGGCTTCACCGTGATGCAGCACGCGTTTGCCGGCGGCGGAATGGCCAGCGGCATCGTCTCCGATATCGAGCGCCGGGCGCTGGCATTGACCGGCGCCGGCGACATGATCTGGGACTGGGATGTGTCCGCCGACAAGGTGTTTACGAGCCCGGAGACCGAGGCGGCGCTCGGCCTCAAACATGGCGCGCTTGAAGGTCCGGCGGCCAAATGGCTCGACGTGTTGCATCAGGCCGACCGCGACCGCTTCCGCGCCACACTCGACAGCGTGCTCGAACAGCGCCGCGGACGCGTCGTGCAGGATTTCCGCATGCGCACCGCCGATGGTCACTATCTGTGGTTCGCCTTGCGGGCGCGGCCGGTCGTCGGCTCTGACGGCGAGGTGGTCCGGCTCGTCGGCACGATCACCGACGTCACCGAGTTCAAGACCGCGGAGGAGCGGCTCCTCCACGACGCCGTTCACGACAACCTGACGGGCTTGCCCAATCGCGAATTGTTTCTCGACCGCCTCAAGGCAATGCTTGGGCTCGCCAAATCGGACGCTGCGCTGCGTCCGACCGTGCTGGTGATCGATATCGACCGCTTCAAACAGGTCAACGACTCGGTCGGCATGGCGGTTGGCGATTCTATCTTGCTGACGTTGGCGCGCCGGCTCGGCCGGCTGATCAAGCCGCAGGACACGCTAGCGCGGCTTGCCGGCGACCAATTCGGCATGATCCTGTTGTCGGAACGCGACTCCGCGCGCATCACCGCATTCGCCGAGACCATTCGCAAGACGCTGCGCGCCCCGATCACGTTCCGCGACCGGGAAATATTCTTGACGGCTTCGATCGGGCTTGCGCTCGGCGGCGGCGATCCGGAACAGGCCGAAGACCTGCTAAAAGATGCGGAACTTGCGATGTATCACGCCAAGCGCACCGGCGGCGACCGCATCGACGTGTTCAAGGACGCGATGCGGGCGCGAAAATCGGATCGCTTGTCGGTGGAATCCGATCTGCGCCGCGCGCTTGAGCGCGATGAAATCACGATCCTTTATCAGCCGATCGTGCGTCTTGAAGACCGCGCGGTGGCCGGCTTCGAAGCGCTCGCCCGCTGGAACCATCCGAAACTTGGCCGCCTCTCGCCGGCGGAATTCATCAACATCGCCGAGGAAACCGGGCTGATCGTCCAGCTCGGCCTTTCAGTCCTCGATCGCGCGGCGCGGCAACTGAGCACCTGGCAGCGCACGGTACGCCACCGCGAACCGCTATTCGCGAGCGTGAACGTGTCGTCACGGCAATTGCTGCGTCACGAACTGATCCAGGACTTGCGCACGGTGCTGGCGCGCGCACCGTTGACCCGCGGCTCGCTCAAGTTGGAGCTGACCGAATCCGCGGTGATGGAAAATCCGGAACAGGCCGCACAGATGCTCCAGCGCATCCGCGAGCTCGGCGCCGGCCTCGCGCTCGACGATTTCGGCACCGGCTATTCGTCACTCGCTTATCTGCAGCGCTTTCCGTTCGACACGATCAAGATCGATCAATCCTTCGTACGCATGTCAGCCAAGGGTACGCGGCCGGTGATCCTGCGCTCGATGATCGCGCTGGCGCACGATCTCGGTATGGACGTGGTCGCAGAAGGCGCCGAAACTGATTCCGATGCGGTCGAGCTGTTTCAGCTCGGCTGCGAATATGCGCAAGGGTTCGCATTCGGCGAGCCGATGAGCGCCGAGCGGGCGCGCGCGCTGCTCGAGCCGGACTCGTCAGGCGTCAGGGATCAGCAATCAGGGATCAAAGCGAAGGTTTTCTGATCAGGGATCAGGGATCGGGGATCGGAGATCATTCTGATGCCTGATGTCTGTTTCCTGATCGCTGTTACGCGTGTCCGGCTTCGCTCGACAGCATGCCGAGATCGATACCGAGCTTCCTCAATGCTTTTTCGTATTTGGCGCCCGGATCTGCTCCGAAGATGAGCTCGGAGTCGGCCGCGCAGTGCAGCCAGCCATTGCCCTGGATCTCGGTCTCAAGCTGGCCTGGCGCCCAGCCGGCATAACCAAGGGCCAGAATGGCGCTCGCCGGCCCCTCGCCGCGCGCGATCGCCTTGAGAATATCGATGGTCGCGGTGAGACAAATACCGTCGTCGATCGGCAGCGTCGAATTCTCGATAAAGAAATCGGCCGAATGCAAGACGAAGCCGCGCTCGGTTTCGACCGGTCCCCCGCGCATGACCTTTACCCCGCCAGCGCTCGTCGGCAGCCGTATGATGTCGGTCGCCGGAATCACATTCAGCTTCACCAGAAGGTCGGAGAAATTGATATTCGGCGCCGGATGGTTGACGACAATCCCCATCGCCCCCTCCGACGAATGCGCGCAAACGTAAATGAGTGAACGGGCAAAGCGCTCGTCCATCATCGCCGGCATGGCGATCAACATTTGGCCGTCGAGATAGCCTCGGCGCCGGCCCTTCGTGGATGTGCCGCGCGGCGTCTTCATAGTGGAAAGGTTAGCCCATCGATCCGCAATTGCAAACGAACAGCCGGTCAAAAAGTTCATTGTCACAATGTGACGCGGGCGCGCTCGGTTAACCTCTGCAACCAAATGTCAGCGACAAAAGGCGCATGCCCGAAAAGATGATGCCCCTGACTGGAGCAACCGCCGCTTGGTCACAATCATGTCAGTGGCGCTTGTATCCGCCTCGGCTTAGACAACGGCCATGATCTCCGCAGCCAAAAGTCCGCCCGCAGCTTCGGCCATGACCGCGCACATGACCGCGCACATGGCGCGATTCATCCCGCTGCCAGGATGCCTGTTCCCGGCCGCCATTCTGATGGGCCTTGCCGCAGTGCCGTCCGCGTCCGCGCAGGACGCTTCAAACTGGGATGGGCAGACTCACAGCGCCGCACGTCTGATCGCGGGCGCGACGAGCAAAAATCACGACGCTGCCTTCTTGCGCGCCGGCATCGAGATCAAGCTCGATCTCGGATGGCAGACTTATTGGCGCGACCCTGGCGATTCCGGAGCACCGCCGACATTCGATTTCTCCGGTTCCGAAAACGTAAAATCGGTGAACGTGCTGTGGCCGGCGCCCGAGCGATTTCCCGACGGCGCCGGCGGCAATTCGATCGGTTATCGCAACCACGTTATTCTGCCGCTCCATGTCGTTCCGACGGAAACCGCCAAACGAACGGCACTGCGGCTCAAGCTCGAATACGATGTCTGCTCCAACATTTGCGTCCCGATTGAGTCCAATCTCGTCCTTAACCTCAGCGGCGACGGCGCCGAAGACGCGGCGATCGAGCGCGCCGAGATTCGCGTGCCGCGCCCGGTTGCGCTCGGGCAGCAAGCTAACGCCGACGCGATGCGTGAGCGCGTCCAAGCCGCAACCGGTCGAGACGCCGCGGGTGAAAGCGCGGATCAGCACAGGGAGCCTCTCGCCATTCTCGGCCTGCATCGTCAGCCGGGCGATGCGCACGATCGTGTCGTCGTCGATGTTGCGGCACCCGTCGGCGCGCCGGTCGACCTGTTTGTCGAGGGCCCCACGCCCGATTGGTCGCTGCCGCTGCCGCAACAGAGCGCGGCCGATGGCGCCGTCCGGCACTTCGAATTCGACCTCGAGGGTCTGCCGCCGAACGCCAAAGCCGAGGGCGCGGCGCTGACTTTGACCGCGGTTTCCGGCGACGACGCGATCGAAGTGACCGCCCATCTCGACTAACTATTGGAACTTCAAATCCACCGCACGAGCCGCTAGTTTATGGCCCGCCCGCGACAGCGGTCGGAATTCATTGCGAAAGCGAGAGGACAGGATCATGGCGATTAAGGTTGGCGACCGCGTACCCAGCGGTACTTTCATGGTGATGACGGCCGATGGGCCAAAGCCCAAGACCACGGACGATTTGTTCAAGGGCAAGAAGGTGGTGTTGTTCGCGGTGCCGGGCGCCTTCACGCCGACCTGCCATCGCAATCATCTGCCGGGATTTGTGAAGAACGCCGCCACGATCAAGGCTAAAGGCGTCGATACGATTGCGGTGACCGGTGTGAACGACGTGTTTGTCATGGATGCCTGGAAAAAAGCTTCCGGCGGCGACGCCATCGAATTTCTCGCCGACGGCAGCGGCAACTGGGCCAAGGCGGTGGGACTGACTGCCGACTTGAGCGAGCGAGGTCTCGGCGTCCGGTCACAGCGTTACGCCATGCTGGTCCAGGACGGTGTGGTGAAGGCGCTCAACGTCGAGGACGCGCCGGGCAAGGCGGAAATTTCCGGCGCCGATAATATTTTGAAGGCGCTGTAATCATTTCACCTCCTCTTGTAAGGGGGAGGTGGGCGAGCGGAGCGAGCCGGTGGGGGTAATGCTGACCGCTTGCTGATGGTTTGGACCCCCACCCTACCCTCTCCCTTTCAGGGGGAGGGTTTTTGATTTTGCGTTTGCGGGCCCGCCGCCCTAATCTCCGCGATCGCCTGCCGCGCCAGTGCGTCGGCGCGCTCGTTCAAGGCGTGGCCGGCGTGACCGCGCAGCCAGTGCCAGCAGATCTGATGCTGGCGCATCGCCAAATCGAGCCGCTGCCACAGATCGATGTTTTTGACCGGCTTTTTGTCCGCCGTGCGCCAGCCGTTTTGTTTCCATCGCGCCAGATACGCTGTTACCCCGTCGCGAAGGTATTGGCTGTCGGTGTGCAGATCGACGCGGCACGGTTTCTTGAGCGCTTCGAGCGCGGAAATCGCGGCCATCAGCTCCATGCGGTTGTTGGTCGTGTTCGCCTCGCCGCCTTTGAGCTCCTTCTCGTGGTCGCCAAAGGCGAGAATCGCGCCCCAGCCGCCAGGTCCCGGATTTCCGGAACAAGCGCCGTCGGTATGAATGACGACGTGCGGCAACCTATGCGGCGGATGTTGCGGCGCTGCTTCGCTCACGGCTCAATCAATCCATAATCGCGCGCGCTTTTTACTTTCTGGTGGAAACGAAGTTTGCGTGCGTATTCGCGCGGGTCCTTCGGCCGCACCAAGGCGCCGGCCGGCACGTCGAGCCAATCGACCAGCCGCGTCAAGAGAAAGCGCAGCGCCGCGCCGCGCGCGAACAACGGCAGCTTGTTCCACTCTTCGTGCGACAGCGGCCGCGCTTTCGCGTAATTGGCAAGCAGCGCGCGTCCTTTGGTGACGTTGAACGAGTGGTCGGTCTCGAAACACCAGGCGTTGAGACAGATCGCCACGTCGTAGACCAGCGTGTCGGTGCAAGCGAAATAGAAATCAATCAGCCCGGACAATTTATCGCCGAGGAAAAACACATTGTCCGGAAACAGATCGGCGTGAATGACGCCCTGTGGCAGCCCGCGCGGCCATTCGCGTTCCAGCACGGCCAGTTCGGCACCGACCAGCGTCTCCAGATTGCGGTCGACCTTGTGGGCGCGCTCACGGCAACCCTCGTAGAGCTGCCGCCATCCGGCGACCGAGAGCGCATTGTCGCGGCGCATCGCAAAATCCGCGCCGGCGAGATGCAGCCGCGCCAGCGCCTCGCCGAGCGCGCCGCAATGGGCCGCGCTCGGGCGGCGAATCCACATGCCATCGAGAAAGGTGACGATCGCGGCCGGGCGGCCGGCGAGCTTGCCGAGCACCTTGCCGGCGCGGTTTTTCACCGGCTGCGGGCAATTGATGCCGCGGCTAGCGAGGTGCTCCATCAGATCCAAGAAAAACGGCAGATCGCGCTCGGCGACGCGCCGCTCGTACAGCGTCAGGATGAAATGTCCCTTTGCGGTATGGACGAGGAAGTTCGAGTTTTCGACCCCTTCGGCGATGCCCTTGTAGGACATAAGCGCGCCGATGTCGTAGCCGGCGAGAAACCGGCTCAAATCCTCCGCCGCGACATCGGTATAGACTGCCATGAAGGGTCCCCGCGAAACGCGCCTGCCATGCGGCTCACGCCGCACCGCCAGCGAGCCACCGCAAATAGCGCGCGTAAAGATCGGCCGTTTCCGCGCCGCCGTCGCGATAGATGACGGGCGCCAGCGAGCGGCCTTCGGCCTGCGCGAGCCGAAACGCCATGTAACGGTATTGTTCGGGATAATGCGCCGTCTCGGCCGCTTCGAACAATGCATCGAATGCCGGCGATGGCTCGACCGGCTCGAGCCGGTCACGCTCGTAGATGGCGGCGCGCTCGGCGATCAGCCAGCCTCCGCCGCGGCGCTCGACGCGGTCGAGGAAACGCGAAAACGAGGTGAGGTCGGCCTCGACCGCGCCGAATTCCTGCCGCACGCGGATAATCACCGGCGTCTCGGCGATGGCGCGATCCTTGTCTAGCTTGATCGTCGGAGCAAACAGATGATGGCGCGACCAGCTGCGGCTCGCGGCAAAGCCGGCGCAGCAGCGCTCGACGAATTGCTCGAACGGGCCGCGAAACCACGACACCGAAATATGCCCGTCGGGCGTAAACGTGCCGCGCAGCTCCTTCCATTCGCCCTGGTCACGATAGAGACCCCAGGCCTGGATGAGTTCGGCGATGGCGAATTTATCGGCAAATTCCATTTGATGCGCCTTGCCAGAAGCACCATAAGATAGCGCGGCGACGCCATGCAATTGCCGGCGCGCCCTCAAGAATCGTCCACCGGGCGCGTCGCTTCGACCGAGGGCCGCGCCGCGAAACCGGCGTGCCAGCTGGCAAGGCGAGGGTGGTCTTTGCGCCAATCCTGGTCGGCAAAGCGGAAATCGAGATAGGACAGCGCGCAGCCGATCGCGATGTGGCCAATGTCGAATGCGCTTGCCGCAAGCGCGCCGGCTTCGGGCTCCAGACTATCCAGCACGGCGGCGGTGCGCACCGCCGCACTCGTTAAATGGAGCTGCGAAGGCTGCTCGCGCAGCCGCTCGTTGCGCGCGAGCACCAGCAGATCCAGAAAACCGTCGCCCAGCGCCTGGCGGCGCAGCGCGCGCATGCGCGGTTCGCGTTCAATCGGAAACAATTGCGGCTTGCTGTCGAGCGCGTCGAGATATTCGCAGATCACCGGCGAGTCATAGAGCACCGTGCCGTCGTCGAGCACGAGCGTCGGAATCTTCGACAATGGATTGTCCCGCATCAGCTCCGCATGCGGCGTGGTCATCGCCGCGACCGTGCGCACGCAATTGAGCCGATCGATTAATCCGCGCTCATGGGCGACGATCATAACCTTGCGCACGAACGGCGAGCGCGGCGACCAGTGCAGCTTCATGGATCATCCTCCGCCGCGATGGCGCGCTCCAACTCTGCAAGCGCGCCGGTTGCGCGCGAGCGATGCGATAGGGCCTAAAGACTGCCGCGCAGACGTACCACGCAACTTCGGCGACGAACCCTACCGCGCGCCTTGCCCGCGCATCGCGTAAAACGCGGCATAGAACCTCTTGCATGCCTCGGCGAGAGAATTGGCGGCGCGCTTGCCGGGACCGGCGAGATCGAAGCTGTAGTCGCAGCCTTCCCCCGCACAGGCGTAAAAGCGCATGCCGCGCAGCGTCTCGGCAAACTCTGAATTTTCCTGGCCGCAATAGGGACAAATCATGACGATGCGTGCAGTCGATTGTATTTGCGAAATGCCATAATTGCGCATGGCGGTCGCCCCTTCATTCGCGCGCGCGAGGGCTTCCGTGCGCGGCGAATCGGCATCATTTTAGCAAACGATTGGTTTAACGCCGCCTTGTGACCGCGATTATTGGCTTCTGCCCGCTTGTCCGCCTTGGAACGGCGCGGCAGTATTGGAGAGCGGGTGCCCATAAGATCCCGATTGCGGGACTGGCACCCAGGGGAACGGCTTTGAACGGCTGACCGGCCACGAAATGAGTGGGGCGCGTGCGCGCATGAAAACTATTCTCGTTCCGACCGAGCAGAGCCCTACGATGGTATCGGCCTTGGATACCGCGCTGCTGCTGGCGCGGAAATTCGATAGCTGTATCGAAGGCTTCCCGCTGCGGCCCGCGGTCGCCGACCTGGTGGCGATGGATCCCGACAGCGGCCTGACCATGGTCGCCGTCAAGGAGAACGACGCCGAAATGGTGAGGCAGGCGGAGACGCTGTTCCGCTCGTTCATGGAGAGCCAGCAGGTTCCGGAAAGCACCGGCAAGGCGCCGGCTTCACTGTCCTGGTCGTGGCTGGGGGACGCGCCGAGCGGGCATGATTTTGTCGGCAGCTATGGCCGAGTGTTCGACGTCATCGTGCTGGCGCGGCCAGGCGACGAATGGCAGAGCCCGTCGATGATCACCCTGGAATCGGCACTGTTCGAAAGCGGCCGCCCGGTGCTGATCGCGCCGCCGACTTCGCCGCGCTCGCTCGGCACCAATATCCTGATAGCGTGGAACCAGAGCACCGAGCAGGCGCGCACCATGGCGGATGCCATGCCGTTTCTCCGCACCGCCGAGCGGATCACGATTTTGACGGTGGAAGGCGCCACGGTGGCCGGCCCGAGCGGCGAGCAAATGGCGCACTCGCTGGCAATGAACGGGATCAAGTCCGAGACCATGACGCTCAAGCCTGCCGGCAAGCGCAGCGCCGGCGAGACGATCCTGGCCAAGGCCGATGAGCTCGGCTGCGATCTCATCGTCAAAGGCGCCTATACGCAAAGCCGGCTGCGGCAGATGATTTTCGGCGGCACCACGCGGCACATCCTGGCCAATGCCAAGCTGCCAGTCTTGATGGCGCACTGAATTCGCAGCCCTGTGATTGCCTGAGCCCCATTGTCAGCGCTTTACCAGACGCTTTTGCCGTTCGCCGACGCGCTGTTGCGCGCCGCTGTCGGGCTTGCGCTCGTGCCGCACGGCTTGCGCAATACCTTTGGCTTCTTTCCCAACACCGGCGTGCGCGCGCTTAATCTGACCGATTTGGCCAAACAGCTCGACGAGACCGGCTATCGTCCGGGCAAGCTCTGGGCGCCGGCGATTTCGGCGACGCAGCTTATCGGCGGGCCGCTCCTTGCATTCGGCCTGTTCACGCGCCCGGTCGCCGCAGTGGTTCTGGTTTTCCTTCTCGTCAGCAATGTCGAACGCTGGCGCGTCGGCCGCTATTTTTGGAATCAGCTTGGCCTCGAATATACGCTGATGTGGACGATCGCCACGTTCTACGTCTTGATCAGCGGCCCCGGCCCCTACTCGCTCGATCGCATTTTCGGATTCTAAAGGACACGCGCTTGCCCCCAGCGAAGGTTTTATCGACGCCAACGGCGTAAGTCTCCATTACGCGCTTGCCGGCAACAATGGCCGGTCGGTCGTGTTGCTGCACGAGCTTGGCGGCACGCTCAATTCATGGGACGGCGTGGCGCCGCGCCTGGCAGAGCATTTTCGCGTGCTGCGCTACGACCAGCGCGGCGCGGGTCTTTCGGAAAAGGTCCGCCGGGAATTCACCAACGATACGTTGGTCGAGGATTTCGAGGCACTCGCCGCGGCGCTCGCGCTGCCGCCGCCGTATCACTTCGTCACCGTCGCGGCCGCAGCGACGCAAGCGCTGCGCTTTGCCGAAAGATATCCGAACCGCGTCGGTGCGCTCGTTCTGTGCAATCCGGCGCCGGGCGTCGATCCAAGCCGCGCCGCAATCTTGGACGAGCGCGCCGCCTTCGCCGTACGTGAGGGCATGCGCGCCTCGCTGCCGACCACGCTTGCCTTGTCCTACCCGCCGCAGCTCGGCGAGCGCGCGGCTTACGAAGCCTATCTCGGGCGTTATCTCGCCAACGATCCGGTCTGCTTCGGCTTTGCCTTTCGCGCTTTGGCGCGCACCAACATGCTTCATATGCTCCCGCAGCTCCGCTGCCCGGCGATGGTCGTGGCCGGCCGGCACGACACGGTGCGGCCGTATGCCGGCTCGGCCGAGCTTGCCAAGAAAATTCCCGGCGCGCGCTTCGAGCTCATCGATGACGGCGGGCACTTCCTGCCGACACAAGCGCCGCGCCCGCTCACCGCCTTGTTGGAAGAATTTCTGCCGTGATGAGCGCATTCACTGAACATTTGCGCGAGAGGAAAATATGAAAGTCAAAGCCAACGGCATCACCATCAATTACCGGATCGACGGCCCCGAGCGCGCGCCCTGGCTCGTGTTCTCGAATTCGCTCGCCACGTCGCTTTCGATGTGGGACGAGCAGGCGGCGGCGTTGCAGGATCGGTTTCGCGTGCTGCGCTACGATCAGCGCGGCCATGGCGAGACCGAGGCCCCGGCCGGACGTTATGCCTTCGATACGCTCCTTGACGACGCGCTGGCGCTGATGGATGCGCTCGGCATTGCCAAGGCGACTTTCGCTGGCCTGTCGATGGGCGGCGCCACTGCACTTGGTCTCGCCGAGCGGCGTCCGGACCGTTTTGAGCGCATCATCGTCGCCGATTCACCCTGCCAATCGACTCCGCAATCGAGCCAGCAATGGGAAGAGCGCATCGCGGCGGCGCAGAAGCAAGGCATCGAAGCCCTGGTCGAGCCGACGGTCGGCCGCTGGTTTCCGCCCGAGACAGTCGCGAAAAATTTGCCCTATCTCGACAAGATCCGCGCCATGATCCGCTCAACGCCGGTCAATGGCTTCATCGGCTGCGCCGCGGCGCTTGCCGCGCATGACTACGCGTCGGCGGTCGCGACGGTGAAATGCCCCACCTTGTTCATCGTCGGCGAGAAAGACGGCGCCACGCCGGCCGCCATGGCCAAGCTTCATGACAAGCTGCCCGGCTCGCGTTTTGTCACGCTGCCGGGAGCCGGACATATTTCCAACATGGACCGCGCGGCTGAATTTAATCAGGCGCTGCGCGATTTCCTAAGATGATTTTCTAAGGTAATGCCCGGCTATGCCTTTTCCGCGGGGTACGCTGCGCTGCCTGCAGGCGGCGCGTGCTTTCCAACAAACCGTGGAGTCACTATACCTCTCGCCAAAGGCTGGCTGAGGCGGCAGCGCCCGATCAGCCGTTTATCCGATCAATAGGGATGATCGCCCGCTCGCTCAAGGAGAACGCCTCATGGCCACCGTCACGATGAAAGCCCCTGCCCCGGGCGGACTTTCCAACAAGGCGCGTGAGTTGATGGAGGCCATCAACAGCGAAGCCGCCAAGCACAATATCTGGGTGCGGACGCAAGCCAATGCGCCGGCACAGCGGCCGTGGTTCAGCGAAACGGGCGGCGAAGGTTCGGGCCAGCTCGGCAGCGGCCGCGTCGCCGTCAATCAGATGAAAACGCTTCCGCATATGTGGAAGTGGAACGAGTACAGCGCCTACTTAAAGCAAATCTCCGAGATCGCGCGCAAAGCCGACGTGTCGCCAATCGAATTCGCCGACCGGCAGAGCATCCTTCTCCTCAATCCGGGATTGAACGGCCGCCTGCAGGTGACCAACACCATCCGCTGCGCCATATCGATCTACAATCCGGGCGACGTCGCGCCTGTGCATCTGCACTCGCCAAATGCGAGCCGCACCATTCTGTCCGACAAAGGCGGCTACACCGTCATCGAGGGCGAGCGCTGCACCGCCAATCGTGGCGACCTCATCCTTACGCCGAACGGAACCTGGCACGATCACGGCAACGATGCCGACGAGCCGGTGGTCTGGATCGACACGCTCGATTGGCCGCTGATGGAATTTCTCGACGCCGCCTGGGTCGATCACAACATGCCGGGCGCCAAAGGCAACATGAACGTGCAAGCGGTCACGCATGCCGAGGGTTATTCGCAAAAGCTTTATAGCCACGGGGGCATCAAGCCGGCCTTTGTCGACCACCAGCGCGGCGTTGGCCGCGCGCCGGCGCCGCTGTTCCACTATCGCGGCGCGGACGTGCTCGAAATGCTGCACAGCCTGCGCGGCGAGAAGGGCGATCCGCACGAAGGCATCAAGGTCGACTTCGTCAATCCGGTGACCGGCGAGCCGGTGTTCAAGACGCTCAATTATTCGGCGCAGCTCCTGCGGCCCGGCGAAGAAACCGGGTTCAAGCGCGAGACCGCTGGCACTTATTACGTCGTGATCGAAGGCCATGGCGCGACGGAGGTCGGCGGCAAGCGCTTCGAATGGGGCAAGAACGATTTGTTCGTGGTGCCGAATTTCTTGTGGCGCCGCCACATCAATACCGGCAAGTCCGACGCGGTGATCTATTCAGTCTCAGACGCCGCGCTGATGCGCAATATCGGCCAATATTATGCGCAAGGCCGCGCCAAGGACGGCAAGGTCACCGAACTCACGGTGCACTAGTCAAACGCGTCCGCCATCGTCATTGCGAGCGAAGCGAAGCAATCCAGAAGCAGCCTAAGAACTGGATTGCTTCGTCGCTGTCGCTCCTCGAAGTGACGAATCACGCGGTACCCTTGAGCTTCTTGTCGCATTGGCTGTAATAGCCGCCGCCCCTTTGCAGCCATCTGAGCCCGCCATTGGCATTGGTCGCCTTGTTGGCCTTGTATTGATCGAGGCAGGTCTTGCGCCGCGCGCGGCCGGGTTTCTCACTCGAATATTTCGAATCCACCGCGTTCGGGAAAACCGCATTCGCGGCGACGACTGTCGAATCCGGGCCTGCCGCACTCGTCGCGCGCTTTCTCGGCGCCAGATCGCATTGCAATTTGCGGAAATCATTCCAGGTCGCGCCGTTGAGCGTGCCGGCGGTTTTGGCGTCTTTGTACTTGGCGCTGCACTCGGTGATCGTGAGCGCGTGCGCCGCGCTTTGCATTCCAGGCACGGCAACGACTGCCGCGACAGCAAACAAAAAGGTACGCGTCGTCATGGCAGTTTCCTCTTGGCTGTTTCCCCGTTCAGCATTTCAAGGTCGTTTGATATCCGCCGGCGCAAAAGAAGCGGCGGAGCGGACGCAAAACTTGCATTCGCACCCCGCCACACGTTCTGATTGAAAGGAAGAAAAGCTGCAGCGAAGCTGCCGCACAAATCAATGAAAAAATTTCACTTCTTCTTTGCTGCGTAATCCTGCGGCTCGCCGATCATCTCGGTGCAGCCGGCGCGCGTCGCCCAATATTGCCAGGCGCGCCAGGTCTCCGGCGAATTCGGCTTGTAGCCGGCGGCACGAGCAGCGATCTCGCCTTTGGACAGCGGGATCGGCTTGCCGCCCAGGCGCATCGCATTCATCTGCACCCGTGCATTGCGCGGCAGATAGACCGAAAGCCGCACCACTTCGATGATCGAGCGTGCGGCGGAAGCAAAACCGTGGCCGCGCATCAGCGCCACATTGCCGGCGCCCAAACATTTCGCGAGATCGCGGCCCTGGGCCATGTTGGTCACCAGCAGATTAGTGTCGCCGAATTTTTTTCGGATATCCCACACGGGCACCTTGCCGCCGATGAAGCTGCCGGAATGGATCACCGGCTGCAGCGGCTCCTTGACTAGGCCGAACGGCAGCGTGTCCTCGGCATGCGCGTGCACCACCGCCGTCACATCGGGGCGTGCTTCAAAGATCGCCGCATGGATGAAGCGCTCGAGATAGGGCTGGCGCTTGTCGTTGATCGGCTCGCCTCCGGCGTCGAACTCGATCAGATCGTGGTGTTCGACCAGTTCCGGCGCCAGCGAGCGCGCCATGAAGAAGCGCTTCGGGTTGTCGGGATGGCGCACGCTGATATGGCCATAAGCGTCGACCACGTCTTCGTTGGCGAGAATGCGATTTGCGACGACAAGATCGCGCAGCAGGCCTTCGAGTTGGCTCATGGGAGTTCCTTTGGATGCCGGACGACGGACAACAGACGACAGATGAAAGATCATTTTCTAATATCTTGTCCTCTGTCGTCCGTCCTCCGTCGTCTCACGATCATCCGTAAACCGGCACGAACAGATCGTCGACTTTGACCGCCTTGTCGATCAAGCCGAGATCCTGCTGATACTGCACCAGCGCCTCCAATGTCTGCCGGTTCGGCTCGATCCCATAAGGCCACGGGTCGCCGTTGAAAACCTCCCAGATGTCGTCGATCTCGCGCATCAAGAACGGCGTCATGTAGCGCACCGCGCGCAGATTGAACAATTTCTCCAGCGCGATCTGTTTCGATTTGACGAAGGCGTCATAAAGGCTCGTGGCGACGAACGGATAGCTCTCGTAAACGCTCTTTTTGATCGCGACCAAATGCATGATCGGATAGATCTTCTTGCGTCTGTAGAGATCCTTGTCGACATCGACGTAATTGGGGAATAGCCGCACCACGTCAGGATTCGTACGGATCTCGTTCGGCAGGCTGGTGCCGAGCGTGGCGTCGATTGCGCCCTCGGCGAGGAGCTGACCGAGCGTCTTGTTGGTGGTGTTGTTCTCGATCGAAATCTTATTCAACAGCGGCAGCACGGTCGGACTGCCGTGCGCGCCCTCGGTATTCATCGCGCTCTGCACCCAGCGCACCTTCGACAGATCGACGCCGAACTCGTTCTTGAGGATGCCGTTGATGAAGATCGCCGCCGTCATTGTATAGAGTGGCACGCCGATCCGCTTCCCGGCGAGATCCTTGGGATTTTTTATTCCGGATTTGCGGTTGATCGCGATGAAGCCGAGCCGGAACGCGATCGACGGAAACACCGGAATGGCCACGAACGGACATTCGCGATTGACGAAGCGCTGGACGAATTCGGAGGACGAATATTCGGCGACGTCGAATTCCTGGCCGCCGGACATGCGATCGAAGATCGGCCGCGGCTGATCGATGGCGATGTAGTTGAGACCGATGCCGGCGGGCTTCACCTCCCCGGTGTAGAGCGCGAGCATCCGGTCATAGAGGCCGCAGGCAAAAGAAAGTTGAAGCTTGGACATTACCGTCCTGCCCTCCCCTCATATTGTTTTCGGCGCAATCGTTAGCACGCGTGTGCCGCACCAGGAAGGCGGCGCGCGGGATGTGACGTGCGCGTTTAGCGGAAGTCTTTGCGCAGGATCTTGCCGATATTGCTTTTCGGCAGCGTGTCGACGAATTCGATGATGGTCGGCACTTTGTAGCCCGCGAGCCGCGCGTGCATGAATTTCGTCAACGCGGCCTTGTCGAGGCTCGGATCGCTCCGGATGACAAAGAGCTTCACGGTCTGACCGCTGCGCTCGTCCGGCACGCCGATCGCGGCCGCCTCGCGCACGCCGGGACATTGTGTGGCGACGTCTTCGATCTCGGTGGGGAAAGCCTTGAACCCGGAGACATTGATCATGTCTTTCTTGCGGTCAAGCAGCCGCAAGAAACCGTCCGGATCGAACGCGCCGATGTCCCCGGTATGCAGCCAGCCGTCGGCGGTCAGCACGTCTTTGGTCTGCTGCGACCGCTGCCAATAGCCGAGCATCACTTGCGGACCGCGCACGCAGATCTCGCCGGCGTCGCCAGTCGGCAGGTCCTTGCCGTGATCGTCGCGGATCGTCACTTCGGTCGAGGGCAGCGGCAACCCGACGGAGCCCTGCTTTGGCGCAAAGAACGGATTGATGCAGACGACCGGCGAGGCCTCGGTCAGGCCGTAGCCTTCCACCACTTGGCTGCCGGTAATTTCGTACCAGCGCTTGGCGACCTGACTTTGAACCGCGGCGCCGCCACCTACCGCGACGCGCAAATCGCCAAAATCGATGCTGGCAAATTCCGGATCGTTGATCAGCGCGTTGAACAGCGTGTTCACCCCCGACATCCAGGTAATCTTTGCTTTGCGCATGGTGCGGATCAGCCGGTGCAGATCGCGCGGATCGGGAATGAGAATGTTCATCCCGCCCAGCAGCGAAAACGACAGCAAGTTCGCGGTCAAAGAGAAGATGTGATAGAGCGGCAGCGGCGTGAGCACGCGCTCGTGCTCGGCCGTGGCGTCCGATCCGAT
>DASXJB010000055.1:0-3896 GCA_036497645.1 Xanthobacteraceae bacterium | reverse complement strand
GCGAGCAAAGCGAGCCTCGAAGGATGAACGGCAAAGATAAACTAGTCCTGCACCTCGGCCGCATCCTTCGAGGGCCGTGGAGCTTGTCGTCGGGCCGGCCACGTCGGGCCGGACCCGTTGGCGGCCGCCTCAGGATGACGGGAACGACACTTCACGCGGTCATTCGTGGTCCCCCTCCCCCGCTATCGCGTGGGAGGAGAAATTGGATGCGCCCGATAATATTCCGCATCGTCGGCGCTTTGCGTCCAGCCCTGCCGGCCGCGCCACTCAAAATGCCGCGCGCGCATGTCGCGGCCGTAGCGGACGCGAAAGAGCAGCGTGCGCGCCGGCCCGTTGGCGTATTCGTGCACCTCGCCGGGCGGATGCACCACGAAGGCGCCAGGCTTGACGTCGATAGTCTCGCGCGGCGTGCGCATCATGCCGCCGCCAGTAAAGCAGAAATAGATTTCGGTCGCGTCGGGGTGACAGTGATAGGGGCTGATCTGGCCGGGTTCCCAGCAGGCGACGGTGAAATCTCCGTCTTTGATGCGGCCGAGGATTTTCTCGACGTGCTTTGCGGGATCGAACTCGGCCTCGTCGGTGAGCTTAAAGACCTGCATGGGCGCTCTTTCCTACTCTTGGCTGCGGCGGCAAATGGCGTGTGGCGAGAATGCGGCAAGCGCCGCGCGAAAGCGAGAGTATGATCGTTTTAGCTCCTTGTCTGAGTTTGATCTTTTCGTTCACTTTTCGTGATCATGCTGCGCTTGCAACGCTGATCTGTTTGGGCGCAGCATGGCAGCGGTGCGAATCGATTGTTTAATGGATTGCGAGCGAGTGACGTAGTGAGCCGGTGAGTGACCTGCACTGTGTCGTGCAGTGTGACTTGGGTCACTGAAACAGTCACCCCGTTTGAGGCATCGTTTTCAGGCATTAGGGAGGTTCGGCCTAGCGAGGGCAGCAGCTGCCAAAGGGACACGACCATGGCCCATCGCATGGCTCATCTGGCCGAGAAGGCCCATCTCGATAGCGGTACGCTCACGCGTATCCAGTCGGCGGTGATTTTCGGATCGATCGGCTCAGGCCTGCTCGCCTGCGCGCTCGGCGCTTTCATTTACGATATCGGCCGCGCCGTCGCCGCGTGGTGAGTGGTTTACTTCGCTTCCGCCTACGCGCTCCGCTCTTCGGCGGACTCATACCCGCTGTAGCTCGCTGAGCGAGCGAAGGCGGGTTGCTCGTAATGACGCATCAACACCCTCGCTTTCCGTAAGCCGAGCCTGATAATCTCGCCGGCGCTCGCACGACACTGCAATTGGGGAGGCAATGATGGCCAAGGCTTACTGGATTGCGACCTACTTTTCGATTTCCAACCCCGACGCGCTCGCCGAATATGCCAAGCTCGCCGGGCCTGCGATCACCGCCGGCGGCGGGCGTTTTCTCGCCCGCGGCAATGCCGCCAAGGCTTATGAAAAAGGTCTCCGCGAGCGCGTCGTGCTGATCGAATTCGACAGCGTCGAGAAAGCCGCCGCCGCCCATGACAGCGCCGGCTATCAAGCCGCGCTCAAAGTGCTCGGCAATGCCGTGCAGCGCGATCTGCGCATCGTCGAAGGGCTTTCCTGATCGCAGGCGGACGCGCTTATGCGACGGGCGCTTCTCGGGATTGCTGCCGCTGCGGCTTTCGCCGGTGTCGCGGCTGCGCAGACGCCGATCTTCAGTGTGCCGCTCGACCGCCCGCAGTCGTCCGAGACGTATCGCCGCTTGCCGTTTCGCGACATGGGAAACGAAATCCGCGTCGAGGTGAATGCGGATCTGCTTTACAGTTTCGAGGACGGCAAGGTGCGTTTGAGCGCCTCGGACCTCTTGGCGCAGGCGGCGAACCTGATCTACGAGCGCGCCAAGTCGCCGGTGCGCATCGAGTGCCGCTCCGACCGCACGCCGGCCGCGGCGGCGCAAAAGCTGGCGGATGCCTGCGCCGCGGCGCTGATGCAATATCTGGTCAAGGAGGAAAAGGTCACCAATGTGAAATTCGCGAGCGTCGGCGTGAGCGTACCGCCGCCGGCGCCGCCCGATCCGCGCGATCCGTTCGCGCCGCTGCCGCCGCGGCAGACCAAGGTGCTGATCGTGTTCGGCAAGAAGTGATTAGCTCGTCATTGCGCGGAGCCCCAAAAGGGCAACGAAGCAATCCAGGGTCACGCTTAGCAGAGCTGGATTGCTTCGCTTCGCTCGCAATGACGAGGACTACGACCGAGGCGTCTGTTCGAAGATCTTGTCGCCTTGCAGGTCGATGATCTGACGCGCCTTGTTCACCGTAAATGTCACCGCGTCGTCGTAAGCCGCATAAGCGTCGGCGCGGATGAAGCGATGCTCCTTGCGCACGCCGCTGACCTCGCGCTCGATCGTGCCTGCGGTCTGATAATGGCCGTTATTCTTGTACGGCGCGGCGCGAATGATAAAGCCTTTGTATTCGACCGGATCGGCGAGTTTCGCCGGCTCAGCACGCCGGCCAAAGAGCGCGCTCCAAAACGACATGCCAAATCTCCGTTAATTACCTGCTCCGTAACTTGCCTTCTCCGTTACTTACCTTCGCCACCAGCTCTTGCTAGAAACCATCACTTGCTAGAAATCGATCATACGCCGCGTTCCTTCCCTCTTTAAAGATGCATCCGCAAAGGAGAAAAGCCGATGCCGAAAGCCTATTGGGTGACTGTCTATCGTTCGATCTCGGACCCGCAAAAAGTCGCGGCCTATGCCAAGCTCGCGCCGGCGGCGACCAGCAAATTCGGCGCCCGCTACGTCGCCCGCGGCACCGCCAACGAAGCTTTTGAGGCCGGGCAGAAGGAGCGCATTGTGATCTCGGAATTTCCGTCAGTCGAGAACGCGATCGCCGCCTATAAAAGTCCGGATTATCAGGCCGCGCTGAAAGTGCTCGGCGACGGCGCGGTCCGCGACATCCGCATCATCGAGGCGCAGGAATAGAGCATGATCTCGAAAAGTGGATACCGGTTTTCGGAAAAGATCATGCTCAAAACAAACTAAAGCGAAATGCCGATTCAACTTAAAGCCATTTCGCTTTTTCGCGTGTCAGCGATAGCCGGTGCGGGCGAAATGCCGGCGCAGCAGCGCGACATTGCGCCGATTGGCGCGGAAGAAAACGTCGAAGGCGTCGCCGGCGAGCGGCACCGCGCCGACCAATCCTTCCAGCGCGACATTGGCGGCCATGCGCGCGAGCAGGAGCCGCGGCACGCCGAGCCGAGACGCTTCGTAGAGGAGATAGCAGGACAGCAACGAGGCAATCGCGTCGCCGATGCCGGGAACGAGGCGAAGAAGCGATTCGACGCCGAAGCGGACATTGGTGCCTGGCAGGATGAAGGCCGTGTCGAACACGGTCGCCAGCATGTCGAGCCGGTCGAGCGCGGCGCGGCGCTCCGCCGGATCGTAAGGCCGGGCGCGGTTCGTGAAACGGAGCCAAGTGAAGCCGCGCCCGAACGCGGCATTGTTGGTGAAACTCATCGTGGTCTTGCTTTCGGCATTATACCCCACAGCGCGCCTTAAAGATGGGAAGGCCGATGGCGCGCGCAAGGCGTGAGCGCGGCGCGATCTTAAAACGCCACGTAGAGACTAATAGAGAAAAGACACAAACGACAGGGAACCAGACGGAACAACATCAGGGAACAACATTAGGGAGCTTGGTCAATGTCCAATATTCAGATTCTCAATCCCGACAGCCTCGGCAAGCCGCTCGGGCAATATTCGCAACTGACACGCGTCAAAGCGTCGGAGTTTTTGTTCATCGCCGGCCAAGTCGGCGCCGACAAGGACGGCAAGGCGCCGGCCGATTTCGACGCGCAATGCGGATTGGTCTTCGCCAATATCGGCGCGGCGCTCTCCTCGCAGGGCGCGAGCTTCGCCAACCTGGTCGA
>DASXJB010000054.1:0-37968 GCA_036497645.1 Xanthobacteraceae bacterium | reverse complement strand
ACAAGCCTCCCAAGATCTGAGGCGGAGAGCCGTCGTGCGCTCTTAGCCCAATGGCCGAATTGCTCGGACAATCAGTGCGATCGCTGAAATGCGGGTAGGCTTTTTGTGTATTCGTGCCGACAGACCCGGGTGGAACTCATTGTGTGAGGTTTAGTTCCATTCACAGGGGTGGATCAGCCACTGTGACAAGGGAGATCTGCATAGCGATCCGGCATCTGGCGGTTTTTGGCCAGTCGCCCGCGTGCCAGCATCGTGAATTCGAACCGGGAATAATCAATGCAATCACGGGTCTTCTCCCGTAGCAGCTGACGTCGCTACGTAGCGATAAATCTTGAGGTGCGCTCATGATACAGAGAATAACGCTTGCAATTGCAATCGTTCTCAGCGTTGCAATCACCGCGGCGCCCGCGGCAACCAAGCATCGTCGCGCGGCGCAGGCCAATCCGCCGATTTACAACGCGGCCGCTAGCCGTGGAGCGGTCAGCGGTATTTCGTTCAGCACTGCGTGTAAGCCGACGGATTCACCGTGCCGGACGCAACCGGATAGCTGGTGACGACGGTGACGAGGCTTCGCACAGGGAAACCAGCGTTCACTTTTCGGGATCATGCTTTAGTTCGAGGTCGCGAGCGGCTCCATTCCACTTTGCCTGATTGCCTCGGCCGCGCGCACCGAGGCAAAAAATTCGATTAGTCGTTTAGAACCTTCGATCTCCTCCGAGCCTGCCACGACGGCCGCCGAAAACACCTGGACGAACTGGATCTCCGGCGGGAGCCTGCCTGCGAAATCGACGCCTGGCGCATGCAAAATTTCACTCACCGGCATGACGGCAAGATCCGCGCCTCCTGCGGCGACCATTTTGGTTGCGTCCGAGCCCCGTGGCTTCGCCTTGACATTGATCTTTTCCGCGATGCCGAGCCGCGGAAAAAGATCGGTGCGAAGCCAGATGCCGCTGGTACTCTCGGGGACCGCGATGGTTTTGACCTTAAGCATGGCTTGTTTGAAGGTCTCGACCAAACTCATGTCAGGCTTCGCAGTCCCCGCCCGCACGGCGACGCCGAGGGGTACTCGCGCCAGATCCACATCCGTTCCGACGACGATCCTGTTCGCCATGATCAGCTCACCAAGGCCTTCCCGAGAGAGGATCACCACGTCGGCAGATACGCCGCGGGCAAGCTGCGCGGCAATCGTTTGCGGCCCTGCTCCTTGTGACGAACCAGATCCGGTCGTGACCTTGATGCGGCTCGTCCGCTCGAATTCCGGTAACAGTTTCTCGTACGCGCCGGCGAATCCGCCGGATATCAGAACGCTCACCGCGCCGATCGACATTTTCGTAAGCCTAGCGGATTCGAGGCTTGGGACCACGCTTGCTATGTCCCGATTACAGCAGGGATTTACGGCCGGCGAAATAGCTCTCCGGGCCCATGTTGCGGAGTGCCCCACCGCGCTAAACGCGACCGAGCAAATAGGCTAAGCTTCGTACGGTCCTAATGCGACCAACGCCCGGGGGTCTCGTCATGCAGCTTCCCCGAAGACGGCTTCTGCAAATTGCTGCAGGGTCTGCCGTACTTGCGTCTTTACCGAGCACCGCGCGCTCGCAAACTTACCCGACGCGTCCGGTGCGGTTGCTGGTTGGATTCCCGCCGGGCGGCGGATCCGATGTCGGCGCGCGCGTCATTGCCAATAGATTCTCTGAAATTTGGGGGCAGCAAGTCATTGTAGAAAACAAGCCCGGAGCGGGTGGTCATCTTGCCATCGAAGTTGCCGCTCATGCCAATCACGACGGCTACACGATGGTTTGGGTCGGTGGCTCAATTCCGCTTTATGGCTTGATGATCAAGTCGATCAATTACGATCCGGAAGCTGATCTTACGCCGGTGACCTTGGTTGGCACCTACCCGAACATTTTGGCGGTCCCGAACTCCTCGCCGTGGCAATCCGTTCGAGATCTGATCGGCGCGGCGAAAGCCAATCCGGGGATTATCACATTCTCCTCCCCAGGCGTTGGGACATCACCTCATCTCACGGGCGTATTGTTTGCGCGCATGGCCGGCATTGATATTCGGCACGTGCCTTACCGTGGCGGAGGACCGGCATTGACGGATTTGATCGCGGCGCGCGTGGATTGCATGTTCAACACCGCTGGCACGCTGCTGACCGCAATCAGAGCCGGCCAGGTTCGCGGTGTCGCGGTGACATCGGGCAAACGGTTTGCTACCGCGACGGAGCTGCCGACGATTGCCGAATCGGGCGTGCCGGATTTTAACGTGACGTCCTGGTACGCGCTCTACATGCCGGCAAACAGCCCCGCGCTGCTCGTGCAGAAAGTGAGTAACGACGCGGCCGAGATACTGAGCGAGCCCGCTGTGAAAGCGAGGTACGAACAGCTTGGCATTCTCAGCGGCGGATCGACGCCAGCGGAATTGGCGGAAAGGGGGCGCTCGGAAGCCAAGCTTTGGCGATCGGTCATGGAGGCTGCGGGCATTCAGCCGGAGTAACGCAGTTCCGTAATGCCGCGAAAGCAGACATCGCTTCTCGGGCGTCAAGTTGTATAATTCGGCGGCCTTACTTGTTGATTGGGATCGGACTTTGTTTCGCTGGGGTCGTCAAAGTGCCATTGACAAGCGCGCCAAAAGCATGGCGCGTATGGTGATGCTTATTTCCCATAGCCTGCGTACCAAAAATTATGACCAGTTTGTCGCCAGCTTTTCCAACCCGGCCAGGGAACCTGATGCGTCTGAACGGCAAGGCGGTCAACTGCGTTTCCAGATGCGTTTTTCGCCGACGTGCTGGTATGACGCGGTTGCCGAATACCCTCCGACAGGCGGCACGCCTCAGTTTTACATCCAAGGCGGCGGCGACGATTGGGGCGTTTTCATCAGCGGTAACGCCAAAGCCAATCATGGCGTGACGGTTGATCTTAATGCCCCGTCAGGGTCGCATGCCGGTTGCGACGCCCGCGCAATGGTGCGCGCATTGCAAGCAATGCGTGGCTGGTCGAGGTTCAGCGACCTCGAACGAGCGCTCGGAATGGTCGATTAAAATCTGACAGACGCGCCGCCACAGGAGATCTCATTTGATGACTTCGTCAGCGGTGGCAAGCAATGTCTGCGGAATTGTCAGGCCGAGCGTCGCCGCAGTCTTGACGTTGATGGCCAAGTCGAACTTGGTCGGTTGCTCGATCAGAATATCACCAGGTTTTGTGCCGTGCAGAATCTTGTCCACCATATCGGCGGCCCGTCGGAACAGATCGGCGTAGTCCGGTCCATACGACATTAGACCACCCGCTTCGACATAGTCATCATAGCTCATGATTGTCGGTAAGCGTCCGCTAAGCGCGAGCGTGACGATGCGGGCACGGTTAGCGGCAATGAGCGCATCAGAGACGACGTAGAGCGCGTCCGCTTTGTTCCTTAGCGACTCGAATGCCGGCGCAATGTCTTCGGCTCGCCAGACCCCAAGCCGGGCTGCTTCGAGCCCGAGTGCTTGAGCCGTCGACTTAACCCGTTCTGCCTCCAACATTGGCTCGGCGTAGCCGGCGTCCGCCAGGATGGCTAATCGATGAAGGTTGGGGATAGCCTGACGCAAGAGTTCAAGCCGCTTGCCAACAAGATCGAGTTGTTGGATCGAGACTCCAGTAACGTTGCCGGCCGGATGCGCCAAACTCTGAGCCAAGCCGCCACGAACCGGATCGAACGCAACGGCAAAGACGATAGGAATGGTCGTTATTGTCTGCCTTAGGACGGTAGCGGCGCTGCCATAGGTGACGATGACGTCAACTTGGCGCCGGTCGAATTCCGCGGCGATTTCACTGATGCGATCGGATCTTCCCGCGGCCCAGCGATAATCGATTGCAACGGTATCTCCCTCGACCCAGCCGAGTTCGCGCAGATGCGCGACAAAAGCGCCCGTCCACGGACGCCATACGGTCGCATCCGCGCCGAGTATTCCGACGAGGCGCCGTTTCCCTGGCTGCTGCGCGACCGCGGCCAGCGGCCATGCGCCAACAAGGCCACAAGCGATTTTGATGAATTCCCGCCGCTCCATGGCTTCCCTCCATTGTGAGAGCCACTTCCGGCAGTCAGAAGAATATCAGATTGCAGATTTAGTGCGATGCCCTAGGTCACAAGGCGTCAATGTCGGAAATCGGTCAAAGGCGGACTGAATCCGATGTCGTGCAATGAAGTTAGCTGTCTATTTTGCCTGAAGGTCGTTGGTGATCGTCTTTTTTCCAGTAATACAGTCCAGCAGTTCGTCGCCGTCGATATTGTGCCCGTCTTCGTCTTTGATTGACACGTTTACCAGTCCCGTCTCATACATCTGACGTGCTTTGCTAAGCGCTTCATGCACGTGGTCTGCCGTTTCCGAAACGGGACCTATGGCGAGACCGAGGGTATCGCTGGTGACGATGTATGCCATATCGCACTATGCCAATCTCTTTACATCTTACCAAACCACGAAGAGTTTGGATCGTTTCACCGCTTATCCACCGTCAACACGTCAAGCACACGATATAACTCGCGGTGATCTGCGGCGCGGCTTGTTTGTGGCGAAACCGCCGCTTTTATCCGGCACTTTGTTTCGGAAGGCGTATCAATAGTGCCGGGTATTCCGCAAACATCTTCTATGGAGTTGACGTCTTTAACCGACAAAAAATTCAGATCGCATTGACCAAGGGTGATGCCATCTTCACGCGTATTGGTAAGATTTCCAATGCATGTCAATCGAAGCCCCGAAGCGGCACTAGATTCAACAAACGTGCCTATTAGCAATATAGCAGCGATACCGATTTGCGCCTGCTTCGCCATGTCGATCTAGCGTGTCGATCTAGTGTGCCGATCTAGCTTGGCTGCTCACAAGCAAAGGTTAGCAAAAGACGCCCACCTCTCAATTCAAATGGCCGCGAGGTATGAATTATTTTGATGACTGGCGTCGAAAGATCGAATTCGGAAAGGTTCAAAATCGTGTTCATTGCGCTTCTTCAATGGCATCATCAGGATCATCGGCGCTCAGAAAATTTGCCGCATCCCATGACGGAGACTTTTTAATGAAGACTTATAGGATCGCCGCCATTCCTGGCGACGGAATCGGGACGGAAGTGGTATCGGCCGGCATTGAGGTGTTGCACGCGCTGGCCAAGCGCGAGGACCGCTTCCAATTCAAGGTCGATCATTTCGACTGGGGCGGCGAGTACTACAAGAAACACGGCCGCATGATGCCGGAGAACGGCCGCAGCCTGATCCGCAGCCACGATGCGATTCTGTTCGGCTCGGCCGGTCACCCGGAAATTCCCGACCACATCACGCTATGGGGTTTGCGGCTCGCGATCTGCCAGCCGTTCGATCAATACGCCAACGTCCGTCCGACACGGGTACTTCCCGGCATAACTAGCCCGCTGCGCAGTGTGAAAGACAAAGAATTGGACTGGGTGATCGTCCGCGAGAACTCCGAGGGCGAGTACGCAGGCGTTGGCGGCCGCGTGCACCAAGGTTCGCCGTTGGAGGCGGCAACCGACGTCGCGATGTTCACCCGCGCCGGCGTCGAACGCATCATGCGGTTCGCCTTCAGGCTTGCGCAATCGCGGCCGCGAAAGCTCCTCACCGTGGTCACCAAGTCAAACGCGCAACGCCACGCCATGGTGATGTGGGATGAGATCGCGGCCGAGATCGCTTCCGAGTTCGAGGATGTGACCTGGGACAAGATGCTGGTCGATGCCATGACAATGCGAATGGTCATGAGGCCGCAGACGATCGACACCGTCGTGGCGACGAACCTGCATGCCGACATTTTATCCGACCTCGCCGCCGCATTGGCCGGATCGCTCGGCATTGCGCCGACCGCCAATCTCAATCCCGAGCGTAAATTTCCTTCGATGTTCGAACCGATCCACGGCTCGGCCTTCGACATCATGGGTAAGGGTATTGCCAACCCGATCGGCACGTTCTGGTCGGCGGTGATGATGCTCGATCACCTGGGTGAAAAACCCGCCGGGGATCGGCTGATGCGAGCGATCGAGCGCGTGACCGCCAACCCCCGCTTTCACACCCCCGACCTCGGCGGCAAGGCCAAGACTGCGGAGGTGACCGCGGCGGTCGTCGATGCCGTGCACGGCGCCAATGACTGATCGCCGCGACATCGCAATCACTCACTGCATTTCTTTTATCTTTGCGATAATCCAGTCATGATAGTAATCGACACGCGTCGCTTGATATGCGTTCGCGCCAATGTCACGGCCGCACGGCGCGTTTTTGCTGCTCAGCTTGGTGACCGGATATTGCGAGACCAATCCGACCAGGATTGGAAGGCCTTCTTTGAGTTCGATTGTTTCGGGCAGCCTCTCCGGGCTTTCGTCGTATTCCGCGCCATTCGATTTTGCCAGGAAAACACCCGATCCTGAATCGCCATGGCATTCAGACACGTCTTTATTAAATGCAGACGTGATAATCGTCATTTGCCGCACGGCATGGAAAAGTTCAGGTGGTTTATCCACAACGACGCGCTCCAACGGCCAGTATCGGCCGATGAGCGCTCTTTGCAGTTTGCCGAATGAGCCGTCGACGGCGGCCCCATAAACATAGAACCAGATGGAACCGCCGTTCCCGTCCGGCGCCGTGTATTCATTGTCGATCGCCGAGACGAAAGCGCTCATTGCTCCGGGCGGGTGCGGACGATTGATTTTTAGAACCGCGATATCCTCATGATTGACCGGAAAATTGACGAAATCGCCCGGCCGTGCGGTCGGATAGGATACGCGCTCTTGGCTGAGAAGATTTTCGTGAAGCCTAAACTTCTCAACCTTTCTTGCGTCGCGTTTTGAGTGTTCGCTACTCCAGTAGCGAACCTGGATCCGCTCCGCCGATTTTACGACGTTTCCTCTGCCGTCGGTGAAACAGTGAGCCGCGGTGAGGACATAACGGTCTGAAAAGACGACGCCGCCGCAAAACGGCTTACCGCGATAATACAAAGCAACCGACGCCCTGGCGCCGATATCGTCCGGGCCGACATTTTTGCCGCCGGTCAAGGTCCGCGCCGAGTCGTAGGCGGTGAGCAAAAAGCAAGATGCGAGGAACACCGTCGCCGCCGACATGATCGCCGGTCGCGTAGACGTTTTTAGCGGCTCAGAGCTTGAAGACCGACTCGGCATTGGTCTGGAAAAACGCTTTCTTATCCTGATCTGTGAGCGGCATGTGTTCCATCGCCGCCACTTCCTCGGGCACATACTGATAAGGATAGTCCATGGCGTAAAGCACGCGATCACCGCCGACGACCGAGCGCGTAAACATGATCGCCGGCTCCCAGGCCATGCCGCTGGTTGTGTAGTAGACGTTCTCGCGCATGTAGTCGCTGACTTTTCGTTTCAGCGGCTTGAGACATTCATAGCGTTTGGTCGACACCTGAGCCCGATGCATGAAATCAAGCCGGAACTGCCAGAACGGCAGTCCCTCGCCGAGATGACCAAACACCATTTGCAATTTTGGAAACCGGTCAAATACGCCGCTGGCGATGATCGTCAACAGATGCATGCCGCATTCAACCGCAAATCCGTAAATTGCGCCGTCAAGACCGCGCGACAACAGCGGGCCGATCATCGCGCGCGGCGGCGTATTGGGATGAATATAGATCGGAGCGTCCAACGCCTCGGCAGCCTCGAAGATCGGCCAGAATTTCTTGTCGTCAAGATATTCGCCGTTGGTGTGAGAATTGATGACGGCGCCTTTAAGCTTGAGCTGCTTGACCGCGCGTTCGAGCTCCTTCGCAGCCGCTTGCGGCGCCTGTGGTGCGATGGCCGCGAGCGCCGCAAAGCGGTCCGGATGCTTGTGTACCGCTTGGCTCACCTGATCGTTGCTTGCTGCCGCAAGCGCGATCGCGGTTTCGGCATCGAGCAATTGCACTCCTGGCGTGGTGAGGAGCAGGAGCTGCATGTCTATCCCGGCAGCGTCCATGTCGCCAATGCGCCGTTCGCCGATATCTAACATGCGCTCGCGCACGGCAATGCAGCGTTCGCTCATTCCGAGCCCGTAATGACGCCACAGACTCTCGAAGCCAGGATCATTGGCCGAGCCCTGCTTGAGCATTTTTTGATAAAGCGCGAGGAGTTCAGGACTTATCCAAGCTTCTTCGGTTGCAATGCGCCGATACGGCCTGCCCCTGCTGACGCTTGCAGTCATAAGAGCCTCCCGCACTGCCGCCGGCGGCTATCGCGCCGTCAATCACAAATATTGTTCGATCGGGTCATCGCCGACCGTCACGTAAACCAGCGCACCATCCTGAAGGCGTCTGACGAGCTGGTTGTTTTCGACCGGATCGACGGTGATGCAGCCGTTGCTCCTGCCGAGCATGCCGTTATTTTTCGCACGAAAAGCAGCGGTGGTGTACCAGTTCGGGTGCAGGATCCACTTAAATGGTGGCGTGTGGTTGATGTAGCTGTTGTAGGAGGTGACACCCTCAAGCACGACAACGATCATGTTTGGGTAAACGGTGCCGTCATACCGGTCCACGATCGTCTTGTAATGATCCATGACTTCGGAATGCGCGGTCTTGAGCGGCCCCAGCGGCACCATGTCCAAGTCTTTTTGGAAACCTTTGAATTTGACGGCTTTTGCGTTTGGCCCGTTGGTTCTTCCGTGCGCCGCATAATGTGCGGTGACTTCGCCCGATTTGAAATCCAAAAGATAGAATCTTTTGTTCGCCGACAGCTGTGAGATATCGAAGACGGCGAGTGCGTCTTTCTTCGGAAAAATCGCCTGGCGCGAGATCGCAACGGCGCGCGCAACCGCGGCCATGGGAGCGCCGAGAGCTTGCGCCTGCTGCAGAAGTGCATCGAGTGCGTTCGCCGGATTGTCAGGCTTTGCGGCGATCGATGCGGCGGCCGCCGGCATCGCCGGCTGTTGCGCGCGCGGGGCAAGCGGTGACCCGGTCGCCACTGCACTGCCGAGCAGCGTGATAAACCGGCGGCGCGTCGATGCCGCAAGAAAGGGCATCATTCGATTACCTCGTCAACGCGTAGCAGCAGTCCCGTGCCGATCGACAGGTCAAGCGCCTTTGCGGTGCGCAGGTTGAGCACCAGCTCGAACTTTGTCGGCCGCTCGATCGGTAAATCGGCGGGCTTGGCTCCGCGCAGCACTTTGCCACTGATGTTTCCAATCAAGCGGAACAGTTCGGTGATGTTCGGCCCATAGGCCAGCAAGCCGCCCGCCCGCGCGAAATCCGGGAACAGCGAGATCGCCGGAAGCCGATACTTAAGCGCCAGATCAGCAAGGATCTGGACGTTCGGCGCTATCAGCGGCGATGACAAGATGATTATTGCGTCGTCGTGATCCTGCTTCGCCGCGGCGAAAGCGGTCTCGAAATCCGACGTCCTCTCGACCTTCAAAATATTGACTTGAATTTTCTTGGCACTGGCGGCGGACTTCACGGCTTCCATTTGCAATGGCCCGGTGACCGGATCCCACAGAACTGCCAGGCGGAACAGCTTTGCATTGCTGTCGAGCAGCAGCTCCAGAAATTTCGGCGTAAAGTCCGGGAAATCCATGAACACGCCGGTGATATTACCGCCCGGATGCGCCAGGCTCGCGGCCAGCCCGCTCGCGACCGGATCCGTTTCAAGATCGATCGCGACGATCGGAACGCCGCCGGGTAAGTTGCGGGCCACCTGCAGCACTAGTGGTCCATTGGCGACGAACACGCCGACGTTCTTGGTCAGCACTTCTTCGACCATCGGCGCGATCAGCGCCGGATCGCCATCGGTGTTGCGGACGACCATCTCGACCTGCGTCGGTGCCTCAAAGCCGACTTCGCGCAGTCCGCGCACGATGGCATCGACGCGCGATGCCGCTGCAGCCTTTGGCCCGGTATAGACGTAACCGAGCCGCGGCAGGTCGGTGGCGAGTTGCGCGAGTCCGGTGCGTGACCACGACAGTGCACATGTCGCGGTCATCGCGCCGAAAGACATAGTGAATTGTCGTCGCTTCATGTGTCTTGCCCCGGCCCGAAGGACAATAGTCTAGCACATCGCTTGCTGATCACGTCACATTGCGGCGAAGAGACGGCGTGGCCGCGCGCCGTGGTCGGCCGGCCCTTGGAGTATCCACCTGCCGTCGCGGTTCATCGCGTGGCGTAATTCGTGTATGTTAGCCATTGGTCCGCCGTTGCCGGTTTCACCGGCAACGATTTCCGCAGATTGACCGCATCGGCAACATTCATGAGACTATCTCGCCGCAAACTGCTGCATGCCGCAGCGGGCGCCGCTGTTGTTCCCGCCGTCGCGCGGGTCGCCTCGGCTTCCGATTATCCGACGCGACCGGTGCATTTGATCATCGGTTATCCGCCCGGCGGATCCGCCGACATGACCGCGCGATTGACCAGCCAATGGCTGTCGGAACGGTTGGGTCAGCAATTCATCGTCGAAAGCCGGCCAGGCGCGGCGACAAATATCGCGACCGAGTCCGTCGTGCGCGCGGCGCCGGATGGCTATACGCTCTTACTCGCCGCGCCGGCGAACACGACCAATGTCGCTCTATTCGCGCAGCTCAATTTCGAGTTCATGCGCGATATCACTCCGGTGGCTGGGATTATTCGCTTTCCTGACGTCGTCGACGTCAACCTGTCGGTGCCGGTGCACACCATCCCTGAGCTGATCAGCTACGCCAAAGCCAATCCGGGCAAACTGAACTTCGCCTCGTCCGGCATCGGCTCGACCCTTCATGTCGCCGGCGAGCTCTTCAAGATGATGGCGGACGTCGACATTGTGCACGTGCCCTATCGCGGCGGCGGGCCGGCACTGGTCGATCTGATGAGCGGGCGCGTGCAACTGATGTTCGACAACTTACCCACGTCGCTCGAGTTCATTAGAGCCGGTAAGCTGCGGCCCCTCGCAGTCACCACGGCGACGCGTTCCGCGGTGCTGCCCGATTTGCCCACCGTGGCCGATTTCGTGCCGGGCTATGAGGCGAGCGCCTGGTACGGCATCGTCGCGCCGAAGGGAACACCCGCTGAAATCGTCGACAAGCTCAATCAAGCGATCAATGCGATGCTGACCGATACCGCGGCGAAGGCGCGATTTATCGACCTTGGCGCGCCTCGGTGCTTCCCGGGTCGGCCGCCGATTTCGGTAACTTGATAGCCGATGAGACCGAAAAGTGGGGCAAGGTCATCAAGTTCGCCGGCATCAAGCCTGAGTGATCCAACAAGACCAGCACCCAGCTTCGTCGGGAACTATTCGGCGTCAGGGTGTTTTTCGTCGCCGAGCTTCGAGCGCAACAGCGGATGCTCCCAGCGCGACGGCGCAAAACGGTGCGTAAGCCGGCGCGTCCGGTCAGCCAAGTCGAGCCATTGCCAAAACGGGACAATTATGGAGATGTTCCGGGAACTTTAATGAAACTTCGAAAAGATGCGGTAATGACGCCGACACGCGTCGTCCGCGCTGCCGGTCCAGCGAGTTAGATTTTCCGCAGTTTCCTCAGCTCACAAACGGGAGGTTCTTCCTCGCCTCGTCTGGATAGACTTTACGAGTGGATGTTGCCAGCGATCAGCCCAAGCGGATCGGTCAGCGGCGAATAGTTCTTCCTCGCCGGCTATTGCGATGAGACGATCCCTATTGCTGATCTTCGATACAGAGCTTTCGACTGTGATCTCGCTGACCGCGGCTGTGCTATCGAGAGCTTCGTCGTCCATGGGGTTTCCGATCCTTGCAATCGACGAAACCTTTATGGACTGTTGCCGGAGCTTTGAAACAAGTTTGATGAAGCGCAGTAACTAGGCCACTGCCCGGTTGGCGAAGACCAGGGCAGGCAACATGACCTTCTTTATGGCTCCGCGTTTACCTTATTACTTCACCTGCAGCAGGCTCAAATATTCGACGATCGAGAGGATGCGGTCGCGCACCGCCTCCTCGGAGCCGCAGGGAAGATCGAGAAGCGAATCGAGCTCGGTCTCGCGCCTTTTCATCGCCGACACGACTCTCTTCGGGATTTTGCGCTGGTGCTTGCTCAGCGTCGGGGCCGCTGGGACCGCCGGAGGGTCGTGCCGGCAACCCCAAATCGGCATTTCGGCGCCGCGGTGAGTTCGGCGCGCATTTCTTCCGTCGATCATTTGGTAAACGGCGGCAGTATCGAAGCTCCCGTGATTGCGCTTCGCCAGCAAGGTCAAATCCGCCGGCTTGGTTTTGAGCTTGGCGCTCAGGGGACCGGCGCCCTTGGCATCGGCGCCATGACATTCGGCGCAATTTTCCATGAATTCCGTCCGGCCGTTGTCAGCGTCTTGCGCCAACGCACAACCGATCGCAGCCATCAGAAAGGTTGCGGCACATAGGCCTACTGGTATCGGTCTCCCAATCGGTCTCATGCCCATGCGCTTCGAGGCAAAGACGTGCAATTGCCAGCAGATTTGTGCTGCGGTCTTTGATCCAAATCAAGTTAACAGCGTCTGCTATACGATTAATCGCTTTCCATGAACGCAGATAACGATCAAAAACTCGAACCCGACTCCTCGCCCTATCTAGGGGACGTGATAGACGCCGTGGATCGATGAATGGCACCGCAGCTCAGGAACCAATCGGCAAAAGGGCGGCCCATGAGTTGACGGAATTCCTGATTGTCGCCGCATATTTTTATGTCTGCTTCACCGCCCTCGCCTATCTGAAAGCCGCCATCCTTCAGGCGCACGGCATCGCTTTTGCTCCCTTCGGTTTCGCCGCAGTCAAGGCTTTGATTTGTGCGAAATTTATGAGCATAGGACACGCATTCCATCTCGGTGAGCGGTACAAGAAACAAGCTCTCATCTGGCCCATACTACACAGGTCGTTCGCCTTCCTCGCTTTGCTTATCGTTCTGAATGCGCTGGAAGAGCTGATCGCCGGTTACTTGCACCATCGCGCGTTCGCCGATTCCATCGCCGACATTGGCGGCGGCACTCTTCATCAGGCAATTGCAACGTCGATCATCCTGCTGCTGATCTTGATTCCTTTCTTTGCCTTTCGCTCGCTTTCCGAGGTTGTCGGCGAGCGTGTGCTGTTTCGTCTTTTCTTTGAGCCGCGCCGAAAGCTTGACGTTGCGCCGGTCAAGGCACGCGAGCGAGAGAGTTAAAGATGCAAACCACAAGAACTGGCTGCGCTGTCCATAAACGGCTGCACAAACTATGAGCCCTTTGGCTCTCTCGGGAATCATATTCGCATTGACGCTGGGCGGTATTTTCCTCGGCACCATGCTTCGCCGGACATTGCCGAAACACCACCTCAGCGACGACGCTCAAAACACTGTGAGACTCGGCGTCGGGCTGATAGCGACAATAGCCGCGTTGGTTCTCGGCCTGCTCATCGCAGCGGCAAAGGGTTCGTTCGATACGCAAAACACTCGGCTCAAGCAGATCACCGCCGATCTGATCCTGCTCGACAACATTCTGGCCCAATATGGCCCGGAGGGCCGCCCGATCCGCGAACAAATGCGCAGCTCAGTCGGTCCATTTGCCGACCAGCTCTGGCGCGAGAAGCAGGTCGGGTAAGGGGGCCGTTTGAAACGAACACCGCGGCGGAAAAGGTCTATTTGGCAATTCAAAAGTTGTCGCCGCAAGACGATTTACAGCGCGCGTTGCAATCGCGAGCCGCGCAACTCAGCAATGACCTCGCGCAAACCCGCCTTTTGCTGTTCGTCGAGTCCGACAACCTCGTTCCCGCGCCATTTCTGGCAATTCTGGCGTTTTGGCTCGTAATCATATTTGCAAGCTTCAGCCTGTTCGCGCCTTTGAACGGGACAGTGTTCACTTGCCTTTCGCTGTTCGCCCTCTCAACCGCATGCGCGATTTTCCTGATTTTGGAATTGAGCAAACCGTTCACTGGCTTGCTAATGATTTCGAGCGCGCCGCTGCGAAACGCCCTCGGGCCCCTGTGAGACCGGCAATACTGCGCCAGTCGGCGCGCGGAAGCGATGCCGCGCGCTTTGGCCGCAAGCATAGGGAATATCGGCGCGGCGATTTGGTTATTATGCAGTGCGCAACGGGGCGGCCGCAGAGCAAAGGATTTCGAAATGTCGGAACTGACGAGGCGTAACCTTCTCGGGACCGCCGCGGCAGCGACGCTGGCTGCCCCGGCGGCGACCGCGCGCGCCGAAGCGCCAGCCGCCAATGCCGCCGCGCCGGGTGTCTACCGCTATAAGATCGGTTCCTATGAGCTCACCGCGCTCTATGACGGCATCTGGTATCGTCCGATCGACGACAAATTCATCGCCAATGCGCCGTTCGCGGAAGTCGAGCAGGCGCTCGACACCGCTTTCATGCCGCACGACAAGCTGGCGACGCCATTCACCACACTGATCGTCAATACCGGCAAGCGGCTTGTGCTCCTCGACACCGGCACCGGCGGGCAGATCGCGCCGTCAGCCGGGGTGCTGCGCGACAATCTCGTGGCCGCAGGAATTGACCCGAAAGAGGTCGACACGATCGTCATCTCGCATTTTCATCCCGACCACATCAACGGTATCAAGGACAAGGATAACGCGCTGATCTTTCCGCGTGCCGAGATCATGGTCCCGGCGCCGGAATGGGCCTATTGGATGGACGACGGCAACCTCAATGCCGCGCCCGCGGATCTGAAAGTCGTGTTTCTCAATCAGCGGCGGATTTTCACCGACATCGCCAAGCAGGTGACGCAATTTGAGCCCGGCAAAGAAGTCGCCCCGGGCATCGTCACCATCCCGGCGGCGGGGCACACGCCCGGCCACACCGTTTTTGCCATTCATTCCGGCGATCAATCGCTGTTGGTCTTGAGCGACACCGCCCAGCATCCGGCGGTGTTCGCGCGCCATCCGGATTGGCAGGCAAGCTTTGACATCGACGGCACCGCCGCGGTCGCAACCCGCAAAAAACTTTTCGAGCGCGCCGCCGCCGACCGCATGCTGGTCACCGGCTATCACTTCCCCTTCCCTGCCTGCGGCCATTTGATCAAGACTGCGACCGGCTATGAACATGTGCCGGTGGAGTGGCAGACGGCTTTGTGACGGCCTGGAACCAGCTTATTTTCAGTTTCGCCCGGACTACGCCTAAGCACCGCCCTAATTTTGATTAACCTGATAACGGCATGCACTCGGTGCACGGTGCCGGACGGGGACGATCGTGCGGGTGAAACTAGTAGGGGCCACGCTTGCTCTATCGTTTCTGCTGCTGGCCGCCGCCGCGGCCCGTGCGCAGGCGCCACAATCGACGCCGGCCGAAAGACAATCACCGCTGTCCGAAATAGCGCACGATCTCACTACTTGGCTGAACCGCGTCACTGGTGGCAGCACCAATCACCACCGCGTAGCGTCTTCGCCACCATTGCCGCGACCACGGCCGGCAGAACCGGCAACCACGCCCGTCGTGTCGAACGGAGGGCCGTCGCAGGCCACGCCCGCGGCTGCCCTACCGAGGAAGAAAATCGTGGCGCCTGTTCTGATAAATGACTGATTAAGGGAAGCCGATGAACCCCGCCAATGAAACGGCTGCGAAAATAGAAGCGCCTGAGTCAACCAGTGCTCCGGCCGATTTCGGTCATAAATTGGACGAGCGCGCAGCGCCTAGGAATTTTGATCGTGCAAGCGATCAGCACAGACCCGTGGAAGATTTACACAGTCTTCTTTTGCGGATCAGCCATCATCTCGACTACGAGACCTCGGAACGATCGACAATCTATTATCGTCTCTTAGCAATAGACGCTCAGGCAAAAAGAATAGAGAACCAGACTAAAAGGCGCGCTTTGCGAGCGTTGGTTCGTTACTTGGTCGCAATGTGCATTGCTATTGCCGGCACTTTGGCTTGGCAGTCGTATGGCGGGGCGGCCAAACAGATAATCGCCACAAGGGCACCGGAACTCGGCTGGTCGCCAGAGGCGAAGCAGATGATCGCGAGTTGGATCCAGGAGCGTGGCTGGACGAATCCGCCGCCGGCAGGCGCCGAAACCGCTGCCGCACGACTGCCTGTGGCAGAGACACTGCAGGCGATACCCGTTGCACAGACCGCGCCAGAGGCGGTCGCACCGAAAGCGCCAGCCACACCCTCCGTTGACCCCGAACAGGTGCAACAGATAATGCAGAGTCTGGCTGGGCTTCAGCAAACCGTGGAGCGACTTGCCGCCGCTCAAGATCAGATGGCGCGCCAGATCACGTCGCTGCAGGCTTCCGACTTTGAAATCCTGAAGCGGGTTCCGGCGCCACCGCCGCTGCCCCCCGCCGCACCGGCGCGCAAGCCCATGCAACCGGCCATGCCAGTGCCATCGTCGCGAGTGCCGGCTTCGGGTCATTAGTCTTTACAGTACGTCGTTGTGATATCGGCTGCGCGCGAAAGCGGATCACGGGCATAGGGCGACCGAAGGGACGCCGTTCGGCGAACGGCGAGCCCGGTTGTAACGGACTGAAAAAAATGTGGAGGCCGGTGGCTTAACCGGCCTCCTCTATCCCGCGGCTTTTGTTCCCGTAAGCTGTTGCGGGACGACTACTCTTGAGCCTGATCTTTGCGGACGCACGTCTCGGGATCAGACTGTAAAAATCCGACTTGCGGGCCAGGCGGCGCCGCCGCTGGCGGCCGCAAGCCGGTGCGTACGACCCGGGCCTCGGTTCGCACCGCATCTGGTGCTAATTCCGGATCGCAGGCAATTGGACTTAAGAGTTTTTGCTCGTGCCGGCCTGATGCGTCTTGGCCGGGTTGGCATGCCGCGCATGACGCACGACATGACCCCTGCTCCGCGCGACGTGTTTGCGCACATGGTTGCGGTGGCGAGCAGCGTGCTTCACCGCCTTGGCGGGTTCGGCTGTGCTGGCCCCCGGTGTGGACGGCATCTGGGTCTGGAGGGCCGGCGCGGTGCCGTTGGAAGCGGGCATGCCGGACGGCTGGGCGGCGATCGCCGAGCCGGCGATCAAGCTGGTCGCGAGCAGCGCGGCGGCGAATTTGGTCAACATTTTGTTCTCCTTTTTCGGCGCTTGGAGGGTACGCCGATTGTCGAGGAGACACTTACACGGGAGCCACTGAACGCGGCCTGAAGCGGTAAAGCGATTAACGTTCACCTACGTGAAATTATGGTAATGCGAGGCCGCGCTCTGCCGATCAACTTTCCGTTGATCGCCGCTAATCGGCAAAACGCCGGCGGAAGAAATGCTAGGCTTTCGGTGTTAGCCGCCTGAAGACCCCCTTCCCGACGGGAACCTCGCACGGGGAATAAACTCGTAGAGTAAGAACTCCAGGATACGACCCACGTCGGAACGACACGGAACTTTGGCAGCCAACAACCGGAGGAATTATGCGCAAAACTTCATTACTTACAGCCGTCGTCCTTGCGGCGGCCATCTCGGGCGCCCCGCAGCTTGCCGCCGCGATGGGCGCCGCCAGTCCCAGCGGCAGCGACACGCAGCAAAGCAGCAAGCCGTCCGGCAAGACCGACACCAAGACCGGCACCAAGAAGAACAAGAAGGACAAGAGTAGCTCGGTCAAAGATTTCATCGACGGCTATCATGTCGCTTATGCGCTGATCTACGACAAGGAAGACTACCAAGGCGGCATCACAACGCTGCGCGGCCTGGGCCATGACGACAATGCCGACGTGGCCACGCTGCTCGGTTATGCGAGCCGTAAGCTCGGCCGCTATGACGACGCCAAATACTGGTATGATAAGGCGCTTGCCGCCGATCCGAAGCACGCTTTGACCTGGTCCTATTACGGCATGTGGCATGCCGAACAGGGCAACCTGCTCAAGGCCAAGGACGATCTCGAGCAGGTGCGCCTGATCTGCGGCACCGAGTGCAAGGAATTTGTCGCGCTCAAAGAAGTGATCGACGGCACGCGGACGTACTAGGATACTTAGCGGTGGACACGTTACTTTTGTCATGGCCGGGCTCGTCCCGGCCATTGACGTCTTTGTGCGTGCTACCTGCGCGTACGCTGTGATTGCGTCATAAGCTAATTGGACTGGTCAGGGAGGAGATCATGAAGAGATCTGCGGCCGCGGCTCTATGGGCCGCGGGTTTCTCTGTTGCAAATCCACTGCCAGGATTTGCCCAGGACGTTTTGACGACGCACCGGTTGTCGGCGGCGCTTGCCGCTGAGGCCGTCACCGAAGCGGTCGCCACTTGCGCCAGGCAAGGCTATCACATCACGGCGACGATTATTGATACCGACGGCATTGAACAAGCCGTGCTGCGCGGCGACGGCGCCTCGATGACGACGCTCGATGCCGCCCGCGACAAGGCCTATACCGTGATCATGCTCGGCGCGCCACGCAACGAAGATACCGGCGGCGCTATCGCGCAGCGCATGGGGCCCACACCATCCGCCGGCGGCTTGGCGAAGCTGCCCCATATTCTCTTGTTGGCGGGCGCAATCAGGATAAAGGTCGGCACCGAGGCCATTGGCGCAATTGGCGTCGGCGGTGCGCCGGGCGGCGATCTCGACGAAGCTTGCGCCAAAGCCGGCGTCGACAAGATCAGCGGACGATTGAAGTAATCGCCTACCGCGTAGGGTAGGCACGGCGCTACGAGCCTTTGCCCGCTCTACTCTCCTGCGTCGCCGTCAAAAGCCATCCCCGGTAATCGGCGTCGACCCTCTCGATCGGCAGCACCAGTATCGCCGGGGTCGTATAGGAGTGCAGCTGCCGCACCGCGGCGCGAACCGGCTCCGCGAGCGCCGCGCGCGTCTTGATGATCATTACCGCCTCCTCGCCGCGTTCGACGGCGCCCTCCCACCAATACAGCGACACCATGCCAGGCAGGATATTGACGCAGGCGCACAGCCGCCGTTCGAGGAGTTCACGGCCGATACGCTCCGCCTCGACAACAGACGGATGGGTCGTATACACAAACACCACGCGTTCATTGTTGTTGTCCATAATGATCTCCTGCGCGGCGCTGCCGCTTGTTTGAAACGCTGCCATGCGCAAAACCCGCCCGGCCCCGTCCTATAAGCGCATCGCCTTGGTCGCCAGCGATGGGCTCGCGGCGCAGCGGGCGCGGCGCCGGCTGGTCCAGCGTTACGGCGACGTCCGGCCCGAGACCGCGGATGTCGTGGTCGCGCTTGGCGGTGATGGCCTCATGCTGGCGACCCTGCAACGGTTCATGAATTCCGGCAAGCCGATCTATGGCATGCATCGCGGCACGGTCGGTTTTCTCATGAACGAATACAACGAGCGCGACCTGCATAAGCGGCTTGCCGCCGCGCATGTCACGGTGATCCACCCGCTGTTAATGCGGGCGCGCGATGCCGCCGGCCGCGTGCATCGCCACCGCGCGATCAACGAAGTTTCACTGTTCCGCCAGACCTACCAGGCGGCGCGGCTGCGCATCTTCGTCGACGGCAAGGAGCGGCTCGCCGAACTGGTAGCGGATGGCATTATGCTGGCGACGCCGGCGGGCTCGACCGCCTACAATCTTTCGGTGCAGGGGCCGATCATTCCGATCGGTGCGCCGCTCCTGGCGCTCACGCCGATCAGCCCGTTCCGGCCGCGGCGCTGGCACGGCGCGCTATTGCCTGATCGCGCCCGCGTCACCATCGAAGTGCTCGAGCCGGCGAAGCGCCCGGTAGCGGCAGTCGCTGACCATGACGAAGTGCGCTCGGTGCGTGAGGTAGACATCCACATGGATCACGGCATCGCCATGCACATGCTGTTCGATCCCGGCCACAGCCTCGACGAGCGCATCCTCGGCGAACAGTTCGGGCATTAAGAGTGCAAAGAGGATTTAAGCTGCCGCGGAGTAAATGAGCCGGAGCGGCTCGGACGCAAGCTCGTCGCAGAACAGGCGCGCTTCCTCGCGCGCCGCTTCGGTGGCGAAACGGCGCAACAGTGTGATCAGCGGCGCAACGTCGCCCATATCGGCGCTTTCGCAAGCAGCGAGAACTCGCTCGACCATGCGCCGTTGCAGGCGTGCGTCGTCCGCGTCCTCAGCGAAGCCCTCGCGTATCGCTTTGATCGCCTCCTTGAACGCCGCATGCATTGAGGCCGGCAGCTGGGCCTTTTCGAACAAAGGCCGCAAGCCGGAACCGATGCGGTCGTGAACGAGCGCCGACACGCGGGCAAGCGGCATACCGCTCAACTCCGCCAAGGCTTCTTCGAATAAAGCGATGTTGCCCGATAGCAGCGCGCGCAAGACCAGGCCGGCGGTGAGTTGGCCACTCGCGCAGAGATGACGAATGAGTGGCCGCAGCTCGGCCTTCGGCCTGTCGGCGGCGATCGAGATGGTCGCCTTCTCGCAAGCCTCGCGGGCGATGCGCCGGGCGCGATCCTCTTCGAGCCAGGAGCGGCCGACGACAAAGCCGGTGAGCGTTTGCGACAGCCGGGTCACCAGATTTTGCCTCGTCGCGGCCGGAAGATCGGCGCGCGCCAAGAGCGCGTCGCGGATCGCCGCAACATCGCCGAACCGTTCGACCATGCGATCGATCGACAAAGGCGCGATCTCAGCCCCGTCATTTTCCGCCAGAATCTGACAAGCCTCGGCACTGCCGAGTTCTGCAAGCGCTGCCGCGATCGCGGACGGCAGTACGGCGCGGCTGGCAATTGCGGCTTGAACTGCCTCACCGCCGGTTGCGACCCCGTCCACGAGATCGGCATCGATCAAAAGCGGCGACAAAGCGTAGATCGGCGCCGCGATCTGCGGCTGGTCGGAGGCGAGCGCGATGATGACCGGCGCCGGCGCGGCCGGGCTCGCGGCCAAAGCATCGGCGAGCGCGCGCCGCACCAGCGGCGACGGATCGTCGAGCAGCTTGAGCATCAGGCCCTCGGCAGGCGCGAGCTCATCGGCGGTCAGATCGGAACAAAGATAAGCGCGCGCCAGAGCGCCCGCCGCCTCGGCGCGTTCATTCGCCGGCGCACTGTCCAGCCATTGCAGGAAATCGCGGACGATCGTCATCGGGAGAACCACGCGATCAGAATGCGATTCCAACCCTAGGATGGCCGTCCTTAACAAATCGTTTACCATAGATCTTTGCAGTTCCCGCCAGCGGCGGCGGGCGGTGCGGCAGGCCCGGGTATCCGCGCAGCAGGCGGGTTTTTGCATGGTTTTGCCGCTCGCCAATGCGCTACTTCGGCAATTCGGGAACGTTAACAATTGTGCTAAGTGTCGGCCGAAAATCGGGCCCCCAACTTCACGAGCCCCTAAAGCCCCAAGGAGGCATCGAATGGCGCAGCAAACGGCGACTCGGCATAAGCGCGGCGGTCTCTATTTCGAGGATTTCGTTCCCGGCGAAATCGTCGAGCACCGCTATACGCGGACGGTCACGCAGATGGACAACATGTTGTTCTCCAACATGACGCTCAATCCGCAGCCGCTTCACATCGACCGGCATTTCTGTGAGCAGGAGACCGAATGGGGCCAGCCGCTGATGAACTCGCTGTTCACGCTCGGCCTGATGATCGGCATTCAGGTTTCCGACATGACGGTTGGCACCACGATCGCCAATCTCGGCATGACCGATGTCAAATTCCCGCACCCCTTATTCGAAGGCGACACCGTGCATTGCACGACCGAGGTGATCGGCAAGCGCGAATCGAAATCGCGGCCCGGCGCCGGCATCGTTGAGTTTCATCACCGCGCCTATAACCAGGACAACAAGCTCGTTGCCGAGTGCCGCCGCCAGGCCTTCATGCGCATGCGGCCGAAGTGACATTGTGACGCGATGCGTTCGCTTTTGTTCGTTCCGGCCGACAGCGCGCGCAAGCTCGACAAGGCGATGTCGAGCGGCGCCGATGCCTTGATCATCGATCTTGAAGATTCGATCGCATTGGACGGCAAAGCGCAGGCGCGCGAAGCCGCCGCAGCGTTTCTAAAAAACGCGATGACGAGCGCGACGCGGCCTTATTTGATGGTGCGGGTGAACGGGCTGCAAACCGGCCTGACCGATGCCGACCTCGATGCGATTGCGCCGGCAAAGCCGGACGCGATCATGCTGCCGAAGGCCGAAGGCGGCGCAGCGCTCGTACACGCCGATGCCAAGCTCGCGGTTCGCGAAGCACAAAACGATCTGCCGGACGGTCACATCAAGATTTTGCCGATCGCCACCGAAACCGCGGCGGCGTTGTTTTTGGTCGGCACGTTTGCCGGCGCGAGCTCGCGCCTCATCGGCATGACCTGGGGCGCCGAGGACCTCTCTGCGGAGCTCGGCGCGCGGGCCAATCGCGACGAGCAAGGCCGTTTTCTCGATCCCTATCGGCTGGCGCGCAGTCTATGTCTTGCCGGCGCTGCGGCCGCTGCCGTGCCGGCCATCGATACCGTCTTTGTCGATTTCCGAAATGATGTTGGATTTCGCCGCGAATGCGAGGAGGCATGTCGCGAGGGGTTTGTCGGCAAGATGGCGATTCATCCGGCGCAGGTGCCGATCATCAATGAGGTGTTCACCCCCTCGGCGGAAGCGATCGCGCATGCGCAATTGGTGATCGCTGCTTTCGCTGCGGCGCCAGGCGCCGGCGTGGTCGGCATCGGCGGCGTCATGTACGACCGCCCGCATCTCGTACGGGCGAAGCAATTGCTGGCGCGCGCGCCCTCCCGGCCAAAGTAGCAAGCCAAACGCGACTGCGGTTGAAACTACCGCTCGTCCCCGCGAAAGCGGGGACCCGGCTTAGATTCCCGCTTTCGCGTGAATGAGCGGAATGTGCGTCAACGCTTCCGGTAAGCCGTCTTCGGATCGAAAACGCGCGCATCGCGAAATTCGAGCTGCGCCGCGCGTAACTTGCCCTCAGACGTCCCGAGCGGGACGGCACGATAGAAACAGGAGCGCCGTCCGGTATGGCAGGCGCCAGCGATCTGTTCGACCTTGATCCAAACTGCGTCCTGATCGCAGTCGATGCGCATTTCGACGACGCGCTGGGTATGGCCCGAGGTCTCGCCCTTTTTCCACAGCGCGTTGCGCGAGCGGCTGAAATACCAAGCCTCGCCGGTGGCGATGGTTTTTGCCAGCGCCTCGCCATTCATATGCGCGACCATCAGCACGTCGCCAGATTTTGCATCGGTGACGACGGCCGTGATGAGCCCGTCGGCATCGAATTTGGGCGTGAGCGCCGTGCCCTCTTCGAGTTCGGCCGCGCCCGCGGGCGCCGCAAATCGTGTAGAATCGACCAAATCACCCTCCAATCGCGCCCTCACCTTTCCGGAACTTCAAATTAAAGGCTGCAGCGCCTATATAGTTGACTGTCAAAGAGACTCAATAAACCCGCGTTAACGCGGGTAAATCTGCGTTTGCCAATGCTCAACGAGGTCTACAATCGCCGCATTCTCGAGCTCGCCGCCGCGATCCCGCGAATCGGGCGGCTGGAGCAGCCGGACGCCAGCGCTACGGCGCTGTCAAAGCTGTGCGGCTCGACCGTGACCATCGATTTGAAAATGAACGGCGACACGGTGACCGACTTCGCCCATGAGGTGAAAGCCTGTGCGCTGGGCCAGGCCTCCTCCTCCATCATGGCGCGCAACATCGTCGGCTCCAGAGCCAGCGAGCTTAAGGCGTTGCGCGAGGAGGTGCGCAAAATGCTCAAAGAAAATGGCTCCCCACCGGCGAACGGCAAATGGGCCGACATCGCGGTGCTCGAACCGGTGCGCAACTACAAGGCGCGGCACGCTTCGACGCTGCTCACCTTTGACGCCGTGGTCGACGCCATCGGCCAGATCGAGGCCAAGCGCGGCAAAGCCGCGACGCAGTAACAACGTGTCCTCGTTCGCGCAAACCTGCCGCAATGCGCCGCGCCTGTTCGGGCGCGGCTTGATCACGCTCTATCGCTACACATTTGCGTCGCTGGTCGGCTTTCGCTGCCGCCATCTGCCGAGCTGCTCGGAATATGCCGATGCGGCGCTGGAGCGTTTCGGGCTGTGGGCCGGCGGCTGGATGACGCTGGCGCGGCTCCTGCGCTGCCACCCATGGGGCACTTCGGGCCTAGATTTCGTGCCCGACGCGTTACCGGAAAAATCGCGCTGGTATATGCCGTGGCGCTACGGCCGATGGCGCGGGACTAATTCGGCGCCATCCTCGCCGAGAGCATGATCCCGAAAAGTGGGTACCGGCTTTCGGACTAGATCATGCTCAAAACAAGGTCTTGCCGAACCGGACGCGGCAGGGCGCTAGCGCAAGACGCATCCCGCCACGCTTACCTGCATTCGTAGGCAGCGAGAATGCAGCGTCCGCTTTTCACCGCATGTCGACGCGCTCGGCCGACGCTCGCTTGCCGCTTGAAGTGATCGGGGCTGGCGAACGCCGGCCCCGACCTCGATCAACGCGTAGGCAAGGAGGGGCAGCTATCCAATCCCGAACAAAATGAGATCGTAGCCGAAGCCGCAGGGCCCTCCCAACATTTGCTCCCCGCAAGCTCTAAGACGGCGTCCGGAACGTCAAAGCTCAGCGTCTCTTCATCGTAAAGCGCCGTAACCAATTCAGTCATGTTGCTTGATCCTCTCTTCTGCCGCGCCAAAGATAATCGAAAAAGAACACCGCCTCAAATAGCTTATTTTGGCATTACTGACAGCCCCTCGCGCACACACCTAATTATCGATTGCGGCGCTGCCTCGATGGGCATAGAGGCGAAACGCGATCCGTGGTAGAACTTGTGCGTCAGTCATCTTCAATAACCTCCAACCCGCTGCATCTCTTTGCGGCGGGTTTTCTTTTTCGGCTCACTCTCGCCGAGGCTTGGCAGATCATCGCTGCGGGAGCCTGATAGTCCGCTTTAGATCCAAGTCTGGTTTAGATCCAAGTCTGGTTTAGATCCAAGTCTTTGACGAGCGCGAGCAAGACCAGATTGACTGCGCCGAGAAAATACGAGAAATAGCGGCTTTCCGCTTACGCCGCACCGTAGGCAGCGAGTGAGCAACAGGAGTGAATGATGGTCGCGCTGACCTTTCCCGACGGCGCGCGTCGGGACTACCCTGAAAACACTACCGGCCTCGACATCGCCAAGAGCATTTCGCCGTCGCTCGCCAAGCGCACGGTGGCGATGGCGCTAGACGGCAAGCTCGCCGACCTCACCGATCCGATCGAGCACGACGCCAAAATCGAGTTCCTCACGCGCGAGGATCCGCGCGCGCTCGAACTCATTCGCCACGACGCCGCGCATGTGCTCGCCGAGGCGGTGCAAACTTTATGGCCCGGCACCCAGGTCACGATCGGACCGGTGATCGATAATGGCTTTTATTACGATTTCTTCCGCAACGCGCCGTTCACGCCGGAAGATTTCACCGCGATCGAAAAGAAGATGCGCGAGATTATGGCGCGCGACAAACCCTTCACCAAGGAAATCTGGCAGCGGGAGAAGGCCAAGAAAGTCTTTCGCGACAAGGGCGAGCTGTTCAAGGTCGAGCTGATCGACGCCATTCCGGAGGATCAGCCGATCAAGATTTATAAGCAGGGCGACTGGTTCGACCTGTGCCGCGGTCCGCACATGACCTCGACTGGCAAGGTCGGCAATGCGTTCAAGCTGATGAAGGTCGCCGGTGCCTATTGGCGCGGCGATTCAAAGCGCGAGATGCTATCGCGCATCTACGGCACTGCGTTCGCCAAGCAGGAAGAGCTCGACGCCTATCTCAAGCAAGTTGAAGAAGCGGAGAAACGCGACCATCGCAAGCTCGGCCGCGAAATGGATCTATTTCATTTCCAGGAAGAGGCGCCCGGTTCGGTGTTCTGGCACCCGAAAGGCTGGACCCTGTTCCAGACGCTGGAGAACTATATCCGTCGGCGCCAGGATGCCGCCGGTTATGCCGAAGTCAATGCGCCGCAGCTGATCGATTCATCTCTGTGGGTCGCGTCCGGCCATATGGCGACATTCCGCGACTCCATGTTTCTGGTGCAGCCGCGCGAGGAGGACGAGCGCACTTTCGTCATCAAGCCGATGAACTGCCCGGGCCACATCCAGATCTTCAAAAACGGCTTGAAGTCATATCGCGATCTGCCGTTCAAGGTTGCCGAATTCGGCAAGGTGCACCGCTACGAACCCTCGGGCGCGCTGCATGGGCTGATGCGGGTACGCGCGTTCACGCAGGACGATGCGCATATTTTCATCACCGAGGAGCAGATCGCCGAGGAGGTGATCAAGGTCAACGACCTGATCCTCAGCATCTATAAGGATTTCGGCTTCGACGATGTCACCATCAAATTCTCCGACCGGCCGTTAAAGCGCATCGGCGAGGATGCGGTGTGGGACAAAGCGGAAGTCGCGCTGAAAAAGGCCCTCGAAGCCTCGGGCCGGCCCTGGACTTTGAACAAAGGCGAAGGCGCCTTCTACGGGCCGAAACTCGAATATATCTTACGCGACGCGATCGGGCGCGACTGGCAATGCGGCACGGTCCAGGTCGATCTCAACATGCCGGGACGACTCGGCGCCTTCTACATCGACGAGCATTCCAACAAGGTCACGCCGGTGATGTTGCACCGCGCGATGTTCGGCTCGCTGGAACGCTTCACCGGCATCATGCTCGAACATTTCGCCGGCCATTTGCCGCTGTGGCTGTCGCCAGTGCAGGCGGTCATTGCAACCATCACCTCGGATGCCGACGATTATGCCCGGGACGCAATCGACAAGGCGCGGCGTGCAGGGCTTCGCGTCGAGGCCGATCTGCGCAACGAGAAGATCAATTACAAGGTGCGTGAGCACTCGCTGGCGAAAATTCCGGTGCTGCTCGTCGTCGGCAAAAAAGAAGCCGCCGAGCGCACGGTTTCGATCCGCCGTCTCGGCAGCGAGGCGCAGCACGTGATGGGCTTGGACGCGGCGCTCGCCGCTTTGGCGCAAGAAGCTGTGCCGCCGGACCTCAAGCCGGCCGCACAAGCCTAACGCGCACGCGCTTCAGTGCGCCGGCCGCGAAGCCAAGCCAATCCGCCCGACGCCACTTCCAATCAATCGAACCGTGCCGCGTCAGCGACCCGGAATCGCGGCTACCAGCGGATAGCACGTTGCGGTGACGGTGCCGTTCAGATTGTAGCACGACACACACTTGCAGCCCGGCCCGGCCGTGCACTGCGCTAGCCGCTTATGCTTGAGCAGAATCCACGCATGGTTGTGCACGTTCACGCCAACCGCGCAGGGTTCAGCCAATGCTTGCGATGCGGACCAAACGACGCCCGCGGCCAACGCGACTGTCAGACACAGAGAAAGTCCATAACGACGCATGAGTCCCTCTCCCCTCTCAAGACGCCTTAGGAAAAGTTGCCCCTTGGCAATGCATCAGTCTCACACAGTCAAAATCCCCGCGCAAGCTTCTAAGATTCCGCGATGCAACGCGTCGCGCCAGCTTTTTCCGCAGCCATCGAATTTCAGAACCGGGTGCGGCTTCGCGCGCCGACCGTTCGGCCCTGATAGATGCTATGGCTAGCTCCCGACTAGCAAAACAGGGGCTTGCGATGAACCCGAACAAGGCACTTTGGGAAAAAGGCGATTTTACCCGCATTGCGGAATCGATGAGAGCGAGCGGAGAGGCTCTCGTGAAGACGCTTGGAATCGCAAAGGGACTCAAGGTGCTAGATCTGGGGTGCGGCGATGGGACGACGGCGTTGCCGGAGGCGCGGCTCGGCGCCGAGGTATTGGGTGTCGATATAGCAGGCAATCTCGTAGCAGCCGGCAAGCAACGTGCCAACGACGAGGGCCTGACGAACTGCAAGTTTCAGGAAGGCGATGCTTCCGATCTACAGGGTCTCAAAGATCGCAGTTTCGATCTGGTTGTGAGCATTTTTGGCGCGATGTTCGCGCCCCGGCCTTTTGATGTCGCCAAGGAAATGGTGCGGGTAACCCGGCCCGGCGGGCGGATCGTGATGGGAAACTGGATTCCGAACGATCCGACATTGGTGGCTCAAATCTTGAAAATCAGCTCATCGTACTCGCCGCCGCCGGAAGGCTTTGTCAGCCCGATGACCTGGGGGGTCGAGAGTAACGTGATTGAGCGATTTGCAGCGGCGGGGGTGCCGAAGGAAAGCGTCTCATTCCTTAAGGACACATACACCTTCAACTTTCCCGGTTCGCCGTCGGAGTTCGTTGCAGCGTTCAGACGATACTACGGTCCCACGATGAATGCGTTCGACGCTGCGGAAAAGAACGGCCGTGCCGGCGATCTGCAGAAAGAGCTGGAAGCTCTGTTCAACAGCCAGAACAAAAGCCCGAGCAAGGACTCCACTTCGATACCTGCGACCTTTTTGCGTGTTACCGTTGCCCGCAATTAGCCACTGAGGTTGGCGCAGGTTCGCTCTGGCTTTCGGCTAGACGGCAGGCGTTCACAAATTGCCTGGCTTTCGGCAGGGCGTTCCTATCGGAGAGCCTGCGCTAGGAGTATGCGATCATGCTGTTTCTGGTAGTCTCGACACCGCGGCCGGAGCGGCCTTCCGATCTGGTCGGGACCCGGCAATCGTTCTGGCACTGGATTGCTGGGCATCAGGCGCGCGGCGCATGCCGGCACATCTACGCGCGCGCCGGACGGGGTGCGGTAGCGGTCTTCGATGTCGATGACAACGAGGCGCTGCATCGGATCCTCAATGAATGGGCGGATATCATCCCCGCGCATTTCGACACTTATCCCCTCATCGAGGCCGATGCGGCGCAGCGCATGCTGGCAGCGCGAGCGGCGGCGTCCCATGGGTGAGCCACCCCGGGCATCGCGTTGTAGGCCTCGCAGTCTATGACTAATGAAAACGACCTTACGCGCTGGCAGACTTACGTGCTCATCCCCATACCCGACCAACCATTGGAAAACGCTTTTGAGCTCGTGGTCATGAACGACTGGCTGTTGCTCATGAACCGGCGGGCGTCTTCGGAGCGCGCACTCATCTCCTCGCTCAGCCATTCCTGATAGGCCGCTACGGCGTCGGTAACGGAGTGAGCTGCGCTCAGTTTTTTCGATAGTTTGAGGCCACGTTCGATTTCAGCGGTCGCACAGGCCATGGCCTCGCGGCTCATTTCCTCAAGCGTTTTGAGGAACTGGTTCTGGGCGTCAAGCGCGGCATCGCCGATCTTCTTTTCGGCGTCGCCGATTTGCTTCTGTGCTGTTTTTGCGGCCCTGTTGAAGTCCTCGCGGCTATTTTGCTCCATGGGCATTCCCGGCTCCTGTATCTTACAAGGAACCCAGCCGACGCGCTTGGTCCCAGCGCGTTCACCCAAGCCAAGCGTAGCAGAAAATATCGATGGAATACATGCCTTCCCGGCTGTGAGCAGCTCGCTCCGCAATTCTGCCGGTACCAGCCATGCGATAGCAGGCGTGCAACGGCAGACTTGTGCAACTTATGCTTCGATCGATCATTCCCGGTGTGTTTGTACGCGCCGATCGCCGGCGATATTTCACTGTGGATTACTGTGGAGAAAGTGCATGAGGCGCAATCGATTTCGGCCAAAAAGCCAAGCCTATATTGCGACATGCCTGGCTGTAATCTTTGGGCCGATCGTCACGACATCCGCAGCCGAGCAGAAGATCGGGGCGCCGCCCGAGGCGATGAACATGCGCCTGGTCGGATACAATGACCTTCAAGGCCGCAGCGCCTATCAGCCGACGATCCATCACCAAGGCAATCGCTACATTGCCTATATCGGCCATCACGGCGGCACGCCGGAGGTGCCAAAGCCGCTCAATCCGCTCACCGGGCAACTGGAATTCAGCGGCACTTCGATCGTGGATGTGACTGATCCGGCGCATCCGCAATATCTGGCGCATATTCCTGGCACGCCTGGCAATTATGAGGAAGGCGGCGCTCAGATGACGCGTGTGTGCGACGGCCGCACGCCGCCGAAAGGTGATCCCAACAAAACCTATCTGCTGCGCGTATTTGGCGGCAAAAGCCATCAAATTTACGACGTCACCGATCCTGCCAAACCGGCGCTGATTTGGCAGCGTGACGGCGAGCTCAACGACACCCATAAAAGCTTTTGGGAATGCGATAGCGGCATCGCCTACCTGGTCTCTGGCGTGCCGGGCTGGCGCGTCAATCGTATGACCGAAGTCGACGACATGAGCGATCCGGCGCATCCGCTCAAAATCCGCGACTTCGGCTTGCCCGGCCAGCAACCCGGTGCGAGCGGACCCATTCCGGAACAATTGCACGGCATGATTTCGCTCGGCGCGCAGGGCAACCGGATTTATTTCGGCTACGGCACCAACAAGAACGGGATTATGCAGATCGTCGATCGCGACAAGCTCATTCACGGCCCCAAGGAGCCGACCGTTGAAAATCTTCTCTATCCGGAAGTGGGACGGCTGGTGATGACGCCGTTTACCGGCGCGCACACGACATTTCCAATGCCCAAAATGCCGATCGCCGAGTTCGCTAAAGACGCAGTCGGCGCCGAGCGCGACATTGTCATGATCGTCGACGAGCAGATCCGCAACGCCTGCGAGGAGCCGCGGCAGATGGCGTGGTTCGTCGACGCGACCATCGAAGCGCACCCAATGGTGATTTCCAACTTCCAGGTGCCGGAAGCGGGCGGCGAGTTTTGTTCGCGCGGCGGCCGTTTCGGCACCCACGCTTCCAACGAAAGCATGGCGCCGGTTTTCTATAAAAAAATCGTCTTTCTCAGCTACTTCAATGCCGGCGTGCGGGCCGTCGACGTCCGCGATCCGTACCATCCGAAGGAAATCGGATATTTCATTCCGGCGATCACAGCGGCTACCGACAAGCGCTGCGTCAAAGTGAACGGTCAAGACAGCTGCAAGGTCGCGATCCAAACCAATAACGTGGAGACCGACGATCGCGGCTATATCTATATCGTCGACCGCGCCAATACCGGCATGCACATTCTCGAACTGACCGGTGACGCCCAAGCGGTCGCGACGCATTAGCTGCTTAGCTCCCCCCGCTCGATTACCTGGCGCGCTTTGGAGGCTCGATGGAATTGGCGCGGAAAATGGTTTGGCTCGTCGTAACAGCCGGCTGGCTCGCGCTCGGCGACGTTGGCATTTCGGCGCAGGACCTCGCAAAGCCCGACACCCAAGCTTCTCCATGGTCCGAGGAAAAATGGCCGTTTCCGATCGACCAATGGGGCACCGGCCAAGCTTTTGGCTGTGCCGCCGAGCGCTGTGGCCGCCAGGTCCATCTTTATCTTCGGGCGAAGATCGGATTTTGCCGATGCGCGACCGGTGTCTCCGATGACGATGAAATCGAGCGGGTCGGCGACCTCGAACTGATCGGAGCGGATTACAGACCGCTGGCGTCAGGTCACCCGGTCAGCGCCGGAATAATGACCGGCCGCGCGCGCCTGTTTGCGGTGGCGCGGCCATTGCAATCGGCGCTACCTGTTTTGACCATCGCGCTGGCGAACAAATGCGATGCGATCGTCGCAACGGTGACGGCCGAACCGCAAGCGCAGTCCGTGATGGAAGTGCAGGCACTCGACTTCCTGCGCAGCGGCGCGGTCCAGCATTGGGTCGAAGCGCAGGGTGGATCGGAGTAACGCTGCCAACCGAGAGCGGACGGTTTGCGTCAGCGCGCCAGCACTTCGACTTCGCCGTCAACCCCGGTGATCACCTTGAAGTCGCGTTGATAGGTCCGGCCCTCGTTGCGGGCGATGACGTGATAATCGCCTTCGGCCAGGACCAGGCGCGGAAAGGCGCCGATCGATTCCTTGATCACGTCGCCGCCCGGGGTCAGCACGGTCCATTGCGTATTGGCGAGCGCTTCGCCGCCGGGATTGTTGACGAGCTTGAGCGTCTTTATGGCAGCACGATGCGTCACCACGATGTCGGTCAGCTTGCCGGCTTCGATATGGACATCGGAACGAACCACCGAATTGCCGTCGCCATAATTTGACACGATGTAATAGGTGCCTTCGGGAAGCAGCACGACGTCGCCGGTCTGCACGTTCTGCGCGATCGGCCGACGTTCGTTGGTGTCGAACTGGCTGCCGGTAAAAATCTCGAACGCGATCTGGCCCAGCGGGATGCGGACATCCCCGACCCGGCCTTCGAGGCGGATGCCGCCGGCGGGAATGTCGAACACTTCGCGCACGGTGTCGGTACGCAGCACAATGGTTTTCGCGGCGCTGGCCAGGCCCAAGCTCGCATGCACGACGTAATTGCCAGGCGGCAGCGCGAATGTCGGCGCGGCGGCGCGATCTTCCTTGATCAAGCGGAAATTGCCCGGCGAGTCAGGCTTCGCCCCATAAACGCGCCAAATTAGGCCAGCGCTGATCGGCGGCGCGTTTTGACCATAACGGGCGACGACCGCGAGCAGGACGTTCCCGGCCGGAACGCCGGGCGCCGCCTGCGCTACCGGCGGTACCGCCGCGGGGGCGACAGGCGCAGGAATGGGAGCGACGATGGTGGCACCCGGCGATCCGGTCCCTGGAGCCGGGGCCGGTGTCGTGGTGGACTGGGGTCCGACCAGGTTGTGCACTTGAGCCGCCGCGAAGCCCGGCAGCAAGGGAAGGCCGGCGAGGGCCGCAAAGACAGCCATAACGGCACCGCGCCAGAAGCCGCTGAACACCCGCCCGCCCATCGGATTTCTCTCGGTCGCAATCGCGGCAATTTCAAGCCACACGACGTTCGTTTAGCCCGTCCTGACACAGCCCCTGGCCAAATTGCAGCCGTGTTCACCATATCTTGGGTAGATGGCGGCACAATGAGCCGCAATCGATCGGCATCGAACTAACGAGGATTTCCGTGGCGAGCACCGACATTCCGGGCAAAACAGTGGATGCCGGTCACGTCACCATCAAAAGCGGCGGGCCGTCCATTGGGCTCGTGCTCGGCAGTGGCGCGGCCCGCGGCTTTGCCCATATCGGTGTGATGCGCGCTTTGCAGGCGCACGGCATCAAGCCGGACATCATCGTCGGCACCTCGATGGGCGCATTGGTCGGCGGCTGTTACGCCACCGATCAACTTGACACCCTGGAAGATTGGGCACGCTCGCTGACCATGCGGCGCATCATCGGCTACCTCGATGTGCGCATCGGCGGCTCGGGCCTGATCGGCGGCGGCCGGCTTGCCAATCGGCTGCAGGAGTCGATCGGTGACACCCTGATCGAGGATCTGCCGATCCGTTTCGCCGCGATCTCGACCGAGATCGGCACCGGGCACGAAGTTTGGCTGACGAAGGGGTCGCTATCGCTCGCCGTGCGCGCCTCCTACGCCTTGCCGGGGATTTTCGCCCCGGTGCATCTCGGCGGCCGCTGGCTCGTTGACGGCGCGCTGGTCAATCCGGTTCCGGTTTCAGCCGCGCGGGCGCTCGGCGCTCGCGTCGTCATCGCCGTCAATATGGATGCCGACCGGTTCGGCCGCGGCACCACGATCGCGAGCCACGGCGCCGCCTTGACCGACGCACCTCCCGCGGCGCCGACCGAGCACGGGCGCAACGGCTTCGCGCGGCTGCGCGGCATGTTCACGGCCGAACGCGCGCTCAAGCGGCAGATCATCTCGGGCGACAGCCGGCCGAGCTTCTCTACGGTAATGGTGGAATCCTTCAACATCATGCAGGACCGCCTCACCCGCATGCGGCTCGCGGGCGATCCGCCGGACGTGCATATTACACCCCGCATCGGCCATATCGGCTGGCTCGATTTTCACCGCGCCGCGGAATCCATTGCGGTCGGCCGCGCGGCCACCGAAAAGGCGATCGACTCGATCACCGAATCCATTGCCGATCTAAGCTGATCCACCGATCAACTTGACCAGCACCGCGCTACGGTGACGGCGAAGTGCGTCCGCAGAGCGTCTGGCAACTGATCTGTTGGGTCGTGCAGTTCAGCTGACAGGCCGTGCTCTGATTGGCATTGCCTCCGGTCGTAGCGGCGCCCGTCGGCGCCGTGCCCGGGATGAGGCATGTGGTCTGGCAGCTCGCGGCCTGCGAATTGTACGCCATCATGCAATTGGTGACGATTGAGGTTTGCGCGACGCGGATCCTGCCGCTTGTCCGGCGGAATGGCACAGCGCGATCGCCAATCCAGCGCCAAAGATTGAACGTGCAATTGCGCCCCAGCGCATGATGCACTTCCTTTCGTTGAGCATCATAGCGCCGGGCGACGCGCGGGGGAATGTGTCGGCGCGGTCGCTAAGCTGACCGGCTAGGCAGTGAGGATATAGTCCCGCATAGCCGCGGAATCGCGCTCCATCTCCTGAAGGCGATGCTTGACGACGTCGCCTATCGAGATGATGCCGACGAGCCGGCCTTGATCGACCACGGGCAGATGGCGGAATTTTCCTTCCGTCATCTGTTCCATGAGGCTCGCAATGGTCTCGCTCTCGGTGCATGTCGACACCTTGCGCGTCATCGAGCGGCTGACCGGCTCGTCGAGCGCGGCGGCGCCACGTTCAGCGATGGCGCGAACAATGTCGCGCTCCGATAGAATGCCCACGATGCGATGATCGGCGCCGAGCACCAGCACCGCGCCGATGCGCTTTTCTGCCAAGAGCGCCATCGCGGATTTCATGGTCGCGCCGGGTTCAATGCTCGTAACCTCACGGCCCTTGTCCGCGAGTATGATACTGACGGTCATCGTAGCCTCCCTAAGGCCCTCACTCGCCGATATGCCGACGGCGCAAGCGGGGGTTAATGACCTTAATGTTTGCCGGGCGTTCACAGTTCCACAAATTCTTGCGCTGCTCACGTTGCGGCGCACCACGAAGGCGCCAAGAATTTAGGTTCGCGATCGGAATTAAGCGCTTGGCTCGACGGTCAATTCTGGGGATGAGCGCGCCGGATCGAAGGCTTTGAATAAAAATAAACCGGCGAAAAACCCGCCGACATGGGCTTGCCAGGCGATCTCCCGGCCCGCTTCCGCACCGAACGCGATGGTGCCGAAACCGAACAGCGCATTCAATCCGACCCAAGTCGCCAGAAAGAGCAAGAACCGAGGGTCGCGAAGCGTGGCCCGAAGCGGCAGCGCCGGCAGGCGTGCCGCCTCGGCACTGTCGCGGAAAAATCCAAGCCGGCCATCGCGTTGAAACACAAAGCGCATCGCCGCCGCCATGGCGCCCGAAATGGCGGCGGAGGCACCGATCATCGGCTCAATTGCACCGAGATGCGTAGCCAGATGCGCCATCGCGCCAAGCGCCGCGGTCGTCAGCATGAACAGCGCGTAGCGCCAGGTGCCGAACCGGCGCGCCACGGCGCTGCCAAACGGGACGAGCCAGGCCAGATTTAGCCCAAGATGCGTCCAGTCGGCGTGGATGAAGGCGTAAGTGAAGAAGGTCCACAGATCGGCAGCAAAACCGCCGGGAAGCGTCCCGATCGCGACTTCGCTACCATAGCGCGCCGGAATGAAGCCAAAGGTCAGGACAAAATCGATATCCTGCTCGTCGGTCAGCAGAAAAACGCGAACGGTATGCAACAGCACCAGCACCGCGACACTCGCCACGATGGCCGTCGGAATGTTGAAGATGGGCTCTCGGGGATTGTCCGCGGACTGTTCGGTCAAGATCGCACCTGATGCGTGCGAGATAGACCGCGGCCGCGGCTAGAACAAGCGATGGCCACTGCCGAACGCCGTTTTCCAGCTTAAAAACAAAAGAGAGGACCAAGGTCCTCCCTCTTGCAGCCTGCGCGGATGCGCAATTAACGCCGGGTTCGTGTCTTGGCACGGCCTGGCGCAGTCACGCCCCTTCGCCTCCCGTATTCGTCGCCAAGACCGCATGCGGCCGCCGGCTCGCGGCCAATCTCAACCTTTCGTTAAGCCTAATGCATCGGCAAGCTTTGCGGCTCGCAACGGTAAATCAGCCAGGCGCTGTGCTGTTGCGCTGACAATTTGAAGGCGGCTGACGCCACGCGCCGATCGCGAGATAGCGAAAGTTTTTGCCGATGCCCTGCCGAGAGTTGCAGCCGTTTTACTTAAAATTGAATCGGTCCGCTTAGCGGCGCCGCAAAAGCTTTGTGCGAAACGTGACCCCAACGATAAGGGAAGGGGTCACAATGAATTGCGTTGCAGGAGCCAAGCGCGGCGCGGCCGCGTGCGTCATTCTGATGACGTTCGGCGCGGCGCTATTCGCTTCCACCACCGCAAGCCAAGCGCAGGAGCAAATGCCCTACATCGGTATCGGCACAGTCACGACTGCGCCGATCGGCTGGGCCGAATTTTGCGTCGAATATGCTCCGGAATGCGACACCGCGCCTTCGGCGCCGCGCGACGTCATCTTATCGACGCGCGCCTGGACCGAACTTAAGCGCATCAACATCACCGTCAACACCAAGATCAAGCCGATGACCGATATGGATCATTGGGGCGTCGTTGAACGCTGGAATTATCCGGACGATGGCTACGGCGATTGCGAGGACTATGCGCTCCAGAAGCGCAAAGTCTTAATGCAGGCCGGCTGGCCGCGCGAGGCGCTGCTCATGACGGTGGTGCGCGATCACAATGGCGACGGCCATGCTGTGCTCACCGTCAAGACCGACCGCGGCGAGTATATCCTCGACAATCAGACCAACGACATCTTGTTTTGGGCGGACACCAGCTACCGCTTCGTCAAGCGTCAGTCGCAATCCGATCCGAACGTTTGGGTTTCGCTCGGCGAGCCGCGCGCCGCGCCGGCCACCGCATCGTCGCGCTGAGCACACGAGAAAGGAAACGCGTTCCCGGTCACGTCCCCACCCCTCCCCGTCCCCAGACCGGGTTCGCGGCGGCCGGCCTCCCCCAAGGCCGGCCGCAACTTTTTGTTACAACTAAACAAATCTGAAAAATGACGTACCGGCCAAGCGTTCTCGATCGGTGCACACCGCCTGTCCCAATGGCGCTACCCACAAGTTTACCCACAAGTCGATACTGCCGTGACTGGACCATCGACGGCGTGCGGAGCGAGTCTCGAAGCGTCGTGCTCGACTCCTCACGCCAGCCGACTTATCTAGCCGCCATTATGGTTCTGTTGCGTGAGCGTACCCGCCCCGGGCTCGGGCTTCGCCTGGCGTTCGTTCCAGGCCCAGCGATCGGGCGTGTCCATTGTGGCTAGGCGAAAGACATCCCGGCCCCGTGGCGGGGTCAGTCTTACCGCCGAAACTCAGCTGGGCAGTCACTCGCTCATCTTTAATGATGAAGACGTTGTTCTGCTGCTGAGAGCCGCAGTTGAGCGAGAGGGAAATCAAGTTGCTTTTGCGAGGCATCATGGCCTCGAACGCACCACGCTCAATCAAATCTTGAATCGAAGAAAACGCGTTACTCGCGCTGTTCTAAAAGCTATCGGACTTCGGAAAGTCTATGCCCCCGAATGAGCGTCGATTCCCGCCGCCCTGGTCAGTCGAAGAACAGCCGCGTGTTTCGTCGTGCGTGACGCCAACGGTCAGGCGCGCTTTACTTAGAGGAAGCTGGTCGGTCGGTCCCTAAGCCTTCCGTTGCCTGAGCGTCGTCTAGGCATTTCGAAGCCCTAGCCGTAAGACGCTCGGCAAAATCCGTATCGCCATCACTTACCGCTTTAAGTGCGAAGGCCATCAACCGGGTAGCATACGCCCGTAATTTTTTGGCATCAGTGGTCTCGATAATCCGAGCAGTCATTGGTGATCTTCTGCAACGGCGCGGACGTTGTCGTGGCCGTCGCCCTATCTGAAGAAAGCTGAGCAAGCCGAGCGCCATGAATCCAGCGTAGCTTGAAATTAAGGTTAGGCTCTATCCGGCTCGACTGCATTTATTTTACAGTTTAACGACCCACGGGCCGCAACGGCTGCTATGTCGTTGCACATTTGGCGAGCGAAGCTGCTCAGCAAAGACGAAGCCCGGCGGAATGCTGCGAACGTGGCGAAGCTGCCCGAGTTGTTGGGGCGCGGAACGAAGAAATCAGAGTAAGTGCAACTGAGCGCGGCGCATTGCGGAGCGGGTTGAAGCCCATCGCTCGGCGCATTGGGTGAAGGTCAAAAACCCGAAAGCGCCAGCAGTGAAGCGAGAAGCCGAAGTTGGGGACGGTAGAAATCGCCAGGAACGCGAGCTCCTACCCAGCAGTCAGCGGTTTGGGAGCTCTGGAATATTTGCGCCTTTCGCCGGAGGTTTCGATAAATCGCTTCTTAGCATGTCATAGCACGCGTTGCGCTCTCCGGCGTTCTCCAAAGTGCTGCATTTCTCAAAACTTGGCTGGTTCAAAAACCAAATCGCAGCGAGAAAGAAACCGACG
>DASXJB010000053.1:0-3093 GCA_036497645.1 Xanthobacteraceae bacterium | reverse complement strand
GCGAGGATCGGCTGATCGTGAAAGGCCGGGCCGTAATAGGGCTCGGGAATGAGCTTGCGAATATCCTCGCCGGTCACGACGCGATGTACGCCGGGGAGCGCCCGTGCGGCCGTGGTATCGATGCGCCGGATGATGCCGTGCGGCACGGTCGAGCGGGACACCTTGCCGTAAAGCATGCCCGGCAGGCGCAGATTATGCGTGTATTCGGCGCGGCCGCTAACTTTGGCGCGGGCTTCCAGCCGCGGCAGCTCTCGGCCGATCTGCTTCATGGCTGGTGAGCTCCCGCGCCGTCGGCCGCCTGGCGCACCGCGCGGCCAAGATAGACGCGCACCAATTCGCGCTTGTATCCGGCGGAACCATGCGCATCGGCGAGCAGGATCGCCTCCTCGGCCGCGGCATCGCCGGCGTGCCGCAACAGCGCATCGCCAAGGCGACCGCTGTGCAGAACCCGTTCGGCGTTAGGCAGGCGCGCCACTTTTTCGGTTGCGGCGCTGACCACGACAACCGGGTCGTGAACAGCGCCATCCTTGAGCATGAACGACACGGCGATGCCGAGCGCGGGCCAATCGTCGGCCGAGCGCGCGGTGACCTTCACATAGGCGGCTTTGCGTCCCTCGAGCGGCGGCACCGTCACCGCGGCGATGAGTTCGTTCCGCTCGAGGACGGTTTCGTAATAGCCGGTATAAAGCTCGGCAAGCGGAAGCTCGCGCGTGCCTTTCGGTCCGGTGATATTCACGCGCGCGGCGAGCGCGGCAAGCACGGGCGGCAGATCCATATGCGGATCGCCATGCGCGAGCGCACCGCCGACGCGGGCGACGTTGCGAACGCGCGGATTTGACAGCGTGCGCATCGCGCGTTTGAGCGCCGGCAGTCGCGCCGCAACGTTGCGATCGTGCTCGAGCTGGCTCAGGGTCGCCAGGGCGCCGATCCGTAATTCACCGGAACCGGTCACGGCAATGCGCGCGTGCTCCGGCTCGACGCGATGCAGACTTACGAGGCGGGTCGGACGGAACACGCCCGCTTTCATCATCAGCATCAGCGCGGTGCCGCCGGCGAGCGGCCGGATCGTCGGCTCCTGCGGATCTAGCATCGCCACCGCCTCGTTGAGCGAGGCCGGCTCGGCCATTTCGAAGGGGATCATGCGAGAATTTCCATCCCGAGAATTTCCATCCTCTGTCCCATGCTCCCGTTAGGACGGCATGATGCTCAAGACGTGATCAGCGATTTCGACGCGGGTGGCGACCCAGATATCACGCGACGACATCGCCTGCTCGATGATCTTTTCGTAAAAATATGCGCCGCGATGATGGCCGAAGATATGGGCGTGGCTGGTCACGTCGATGATGCGAAGCTCGCTGCCGGCGCGCGCAATCTCGATCACCTCGTTGTAGGATTCGAGCATCATGCGGGGCGGATGGCCGTATTTCATCGATGGCATATCATTGACGTCGTACGACAGCGGAATGACGACAATCCTGCTGTTGCCATGGCTGATGACTCGCGGAAGATCGAAGCTGAACACGTCGCCATACCAGCGATAGCCGGCTTCGGCGAGGAATTTTGCCGTGGACGGCTTCGAGGTGCCACGCGGGGAGAGCCAGCCGCATACCGGTTTTCCGCTCGCCTCGGCGAGAAGCTTGGTGCAGCGCGCGATGTTTCGCCGCTCCTCGTCGTCTGAGAGGAGACCCGGGATCACGTCCATCGCGTAGGAATGCGATAACACCTCATGGCCGCGATCAGCCACAGCGCGCACGGTCTGCGGCGAGCGTTCCGCGATGATCGCATTGACCATGACGCTCGCTTTGGCGCCATGGTTTGCCAGGGCGTCCATCAAACGGTGGATGCCGACCTCGACGCCGTAAGCCGCCCAGGAGATCGCCATCGTGTCGAGCGCACCGGCCGGAAGCGGATTGCCCATCGGACTAATGCCGGGTGCTTTGCCGTCCGACCAGGCTTCGAGGCAGATATTGAAGACGACGGCAATGCGCTTGCCCGCCGGCCAAGTCCAGTCAGGCGAGGTCCACTGCGGCCTTTTCCAGTCGGGCTCTTTCATTCGCGCCTCGGCAGACCGGCCCGCTTTAGCTTTTTTTGTTTAAGCATGATCTTTTCCGAAAACCGGTACCCACTTTTCGGGATCATGCTTTAGGCGCTGACATTGAAGGCCGCGATGGCGGCCATATTGACGAGCTGCGCATCGTTTGCCGCAAGCGGCACGATCTGCACGGAGCGATCGAGCCCGACCAGCATTGGACCGATTACGGTGGCGCCGCCAAGCTCCATCAGCATCTTGGTCGCGATTGAAGCGGAGTGGAACGCCGGCATGATCAGGACGTTGGCGGGGCCGGACAGGCGGCAGAACGGATAGGCCTCGCGCAGTTCCATGTTCAGCGCAATGTCGGCGGCCATTTCGCCGTCGTACTCGAAGTCGACGCGTTCCTCGTCCAACAGCCGGACCGCTTCTTGCACGCGCTGCGAGCGCTCGCCCGGCGGATGGCCGAAAGTCGAGAACGCCAGCAAGGCAACGCGCGGGTCATAACCGAGATTGCGGGCGACGCGCGCCGCTTCGATCGTGATTTCGGCAAGTTCGCCGGACGTGGGCATCTCGGTCACGGCGGTGTCGGCGACCAGGACGGTGCGGCCACGCGCCAAGACCAGCGAAATCCCCATCACGCGATGACCGGGTTTGGTATCGATGCAGCGCCGAACGTCTTGCAGCGCCGCGGAGAAATTGCGGGTCACGCCGGTGACCATGGCATCGGCATTGCCGAGCGCCACCATGCAAGCGGCAAAGTGATTGCGGTCCTGATTGATGAGACGCTGGCAGTCCCGCTGTAGAAAGCCGCGGCGTTGCAGCCGCTCATACAAATACGCGGCGTAGGACGAATTACGCGAGGAGATGGCGGCATTGGTGATTTCGATATTGCCGCCGAGCTCGATGCCAAGCGCTTGTGCGGTGGCGCGCACCCGCGGTTCGCGGCCGACCAAGAGCGCGGTACCGAGCCCCTCGTGAACAAAGCTCGCCGCGGCGCGGATCACCTGTTCCTCTTCGCCCTCGGCAAAGACGACACGGCGCGGCCGCCGGCGCAGCCTTTC
>DASXJB010000052.1:0-16816 GCA_036497645.1 Xanthobacteraceae bacterium | reverse complement strand
CCGCATTTCGTCGGCGATGCTCGTTCGCGAGAGTCGTACTAGCTCGCGCTATTAGGGGCGCACACAAAGAGCCAATGCGGGGCCATGCGTCTGTGAACAGGACGCCATTTCCGTATCCCCATTTTTGGTAATTGAAACCTGTCCTTGTGGGCACGTGACTGACGCGAGCGATTCTCCGGCATTACAAGCCACGTCGCACGAGCCCTCGCACGTTTCTTGCCTCACGACGTGTAATCCGGCGCCGCTTGAACCTTGTTCACCCTTGTCGCCTTTTTCGCCTTTAGGACCTTGCGGGCCAGGTGGTCCTTCGTCGCCCTTACCACCTTGCGGGCCGGGAGGTCCTTGCTCGGCTTTGGGCCCCGCGGCGCCAGCAGGGCCGGGCGGCCCATGATCGCCTTTCGCGCCCTGAGGACCGGGAGGCCCTTGATCGCCCTTGGGTCCCTGTGGGCCTTGACCACAAGCACTGAGAAACACGGCCAAGGTGAAAACCAGAAAAACAGGTGACTTGCGCATGGCGTTGACCCTCCAGCTCGGCGATTAAAACCCGCACGATGGTCGATTGCCCCACCCAGCCCGTCAAGCCAAATCAAATCGTTCCACTTTTTTCGTGGTGACGAGAAGAGTCGCGTGAACGCCGCTTCCCGCCGCCCCGGTCCGTCGATCATTCGCCCAGCACGAGACGACGATGTTCTTCCCGCATTTCGTCGGCGATGCTTGAACGATTGCTGTTATTCCGGACAGGATTCATTGAGGCTCTGGATTATTGACGCGATTTCCCGACCGTCCGCTGATTTTAGGTCTGCTGGTACCCGCGTGGCTTTTTGCACTCCTGCTCTATCGCGCCGCGGCGTTGCTGGTGACGCCGAAGGAGCGCGAGGAATTCGTGCGCTCGGTCGCCTGAAGGCTTGAGGGCGAGCGCGCGCCAACGCTAAGGCAGGTCGAGCGCGCGGTGCAATTCATCCTTCAAGTTCGCCACGGCGTTTGCGCCGGACGTCACGCCCTGACAGCACCTGAAATGCACCCGGTCAAACAAAAGGGGCGCTAGCGGCTATTTCCTCCGTTAAGAATCCGTCGTGCTCATCCCCGGCGCGCTCGTGGTCGCGTTTACGTGGCCTCCCAAACGGCCACAGAAGACCGTAGGTGCGTCTTTAGCTGGTTAGGCTACCCATTGTTAGCCTTCCGTTAGCCCGTACCAGTGAGGCTTTAAATCGATTTAGCCTAAGTCGTTGATTTTATTGGTAGGCGGTGAAGGTCTCGAACCTCCGACCTTCTGCGTGTAAAGCAGACGCTCTACCAACTGAGCTAACCGCCCTTCACGGCGAGATGTATCCCCGCATCGCGCCGACGCGCAAGCGCGTTGCCACATTGTTGTTGCGGCCCGATCACACACAGCGGCAAACGTTTGCGCACAACCCGATTGAAGCGACGAGGCGGCGCGACAGTGCGGGCAAAGTATGAGATAAGATTTACGAAGTGACGACGGGCCGGATGCCCGCAAATGGGGGACCAAGGGGGGACTATGATCCGGATATCGATTTTGTCGATCGCTTTCGTGTTCGCGGTAGCGGCCGCAGCCGCTCAGACATTCCCGCCGCAGCCGCCGCCTGCTGCGAACCAGGGCAACGACCGCGAGCGCACCGCCTGCCATCCGGACGTTACCAGGTTTTGCCAGACCCAGCTGCAGGTCAATCCCAATGACACGCTGGGAATTCTCGGCTGTCTGCAGGCCAACCGGCCAAAGATCAGCCACGCCTGCCAGCAGGTTCTTGCCAGCCACGGCCAGTAAGCCGCCGCTTCAGATTTTTGGAAGTTGAATTCGAGCGCTGGCGCCGGCGCAGGACGGTCGACTATTCGGCCTGCGTTTCGAGTACCGCTTCGACGGTGCTGCGCTCGACGTGTTCGGCCAACCGTACCCAGGACTGGGCCAAGGTCAGCCATAGCATCTTGTCCTGATCGTCTTCAGCCAGCCGCGCCATGGCGACACATTCCTCGGCGTAGCGGCGATGCTCGAGCGTCGTGCCCATGATACTCCCCCGGGTGGACCCAACGACGGTACCGATTTGAATCGACGACTGCGGCGCAGGCGGGATCAGGGTCGGGCGGAACTCGGGCGAACACCGCAAAAAACAAGGTGAATGGAACCGCAGTCGGAGCGTAACGCCGCAGCTACGAAGCCATTTCGGAGTCTGGCCTAAATCTCATAGCTCCTCTACCATTCAAGCGAATATCACACGCACACCAGCGGCACTGCACCGACTTCCAAGAAATATCAGTCGTTGCCATGCGGTTTTGGATTAGCTGCACTGCACCAATTTTATTGCGATGCAGTAAAATAACCCCATATTTCTCCTGTGATTCCGGCCAAATGCCGAGAAAGGACGAAACCCATGTTGTCGCCTGTTATTCGCTTTTTCCAAAGCTGGAAGCGATATGGGCTCGCCGTGCAGGAACTTTCCCAGTTGAGCGACCGTGAATTGGCCGACATTGGAATTACCCGCAGCGACATCCCCCGTATCGCCTGGGAGCAATCGCACCAGGCCTGATCGGCTATAGCGATCGCCTTGACGCAGCGCCCGGCTCAAAGCCGGGCGCTGCGCTTTTTTGAGCCTTATGAACGGAGCCACCGCCGGCCGAGGCCAGACCACGTTCTGCGCCGCTTAGAGCGCGATGGCCTTGCCTTTCTCCGGAACGACGACCTTGGTTGCGTGGCCACGCATTGCGCCGACGAATTTGTCGGCCGTCACATCAATGATCGGAAACGAGCCATAGTGGCACGGGATCACGGCATCGAGCTTAAAGAAGCGCTTGACCGCCATCGCCGCGGTGGCCGCGCCCATCGTGAAGCGATCGCCGATCGGCACCATGGCAATGCGTGGCTGGTGGATTTCGGCAATCAGCGCCATGTCGGAGAAAATATCGGTGTCGCCCAGGTGATAGACGGTAGGCTCACCCGGCGCTTTGATGATCGCCCCGCAAGGATTGCCGAGATACACCGACGCGCCGTCGACCATCTCGCCTGAGGAATGGTCGGCGCGCACCAGCGAAACCGTAAAACCACCGAGATCGGTCGTGCCGCCGGTATTCATCGGATTGAGGTTTTGCAGTCCCTTCGAAACGAGCCACATGCCAAGATCGTAATTCGTCGTCACCGTCGCAGCGTTTGACCTGGCGATGTCGAGCGTGTCACCGACATGATCGCCGTGGCCATGCGTCAGCACGATATGTTTGACGCCTTTGCTCGCGGCCGCTTTGTCGGACACGAAAGCGGGATTGCCGGTGAAGAATGGATCGATCAGGACCGCGTGGCCGGCAAAGTCGAGGCGAAAGGCGGAGTGACCATACCAGGTGATTTGCATGGCGGGACCTTGAGTTGCGGATGCCGCACGCGCTCAACAATAATCGCGCGGCACCTTCCGGAAAAGCGCACCTTGCAATCGGCATGTCGCGCCGGATCCGTGTCCGTGCTAACGGCAGCGCATGCCGGTCTTTTCGCTTGCCGACGCCATCGCGGTGCTGCCGCCGCGCGGCGCGCTGATCGGTCTTGACCTTGGCAGCAAGACTATCGGGGTTGCCGCCAGCGATCCCGACCGGCGGATCGCGGCGCCGGTCGAAACCATCTCGCGCCAACGTTTCAACCTCGATGCGCGGCGCATCCTCGATCTCGCCGCGGAGCGCCGCGCCGCCGGCCTCGTGCTGGGCTTGCCGATCAACATGGACGGCTCGGAAGGCCCGCGCGCACAGGCAACCCGCGCTTTTGCCCGCAATCTGGCGCGGCTGACCGAGCTGCCGATCGCGTTGTGGGACGAACGCTTATCGACCGCGGCCGTCGAGCGCGCGCTGATTGCGGCCGATGCGAGCCGCGCCGAGCGCAAGAAGGTGATCGATCAGCACGCCGCCGCCTACATCCTCCAAGGCGCTCTTGATCGGCTGGCACGCGGACGGCCAAGTCAACCGTAGAAGACCGGCGCGGGAGCGGCTGCCACGCCTGGGCCCCGGCGTCTGCAGTTTCCGGTGCATCGCCGCAAGCGCAAGGCAGTCCGCACTTGCCGCGATATGCCGATTAGGCCTATAGCAAGGCTTTAATGACCAAGGCGCAGCCCCCGACGCGGCACATCAATTCGATCAATGACCTCACCAATAAGGAGATCGAAACGGTCTTCGAGGTCGCGCAGGGGTTTTTGAAGGAACTCGCCGACGATCACGTTTCCTACCGGATCGGACGCAGCACCGATATCGCCTCGAAATTCATTCTCGCCAGCCTTTTTTACGAACCGTCGACCCGTACGCGGCTGTCGTTCGAAAGCGCCATGCTGCGGCTTGGCGGCGCCAATATCACCAGCGCCGACCCGGCGGTCAGTTCCGCCGCAAAGGGCGAAAGTCTCGCCGACACGATACGGGTGATTTCGAATTACGCCGATATCGTCGTCATCCGCCATCCGCGCGACGGTGCGGCGCGGCTTGCCGCCGAATATGCGCAGATCCCAGTGATCAACGGCGGCGACGGCAGCCACGAGCATCCGACCCAGACGCTGTGCGATCTTTTCACGCTGCGGTCGAAGAACAAGAACTTGCGCAATATGAAGATCGCCATTTCCGGCGACCTCAAGGGCAGCCGGACCATCCACTCCTTCGTCTACGCGCTGGCGCGCTTCGGCGCCACGATTGAGCCCCTCCCCGCACCCGGAATGGAATTGCCGGCGCATGTCGATCGCCGGATGCGCGAAGAATTTCACAGCCGCATGGTATCGAAGGACGCCGGACAAGGCGACGCCATCGACGCGCTCTACGTCACCTCCGACCAGCCGCATCAGCTCTCGCTCTATGCCGAGCCGGAAATCGATTACGGCTTGGTGTTGCAGAAGAAGATCGACGCCGTCTACGTCACCCGCTTCCAAAAGGAGCGATGGACCGAAAAAGAGCGTCCTTATCCGCGCATCGACGCCAAGTTTCTCGGCGAACCGAAATATTCGGAAGCGAGCGTCATGCATCCCCTACCCCGGGTCAACGAACTCGACGCCTCGTTCGATACCGACCGCCGCGCCATCTATTTCCAGCAGGCCGCATACGGCGTTCCGGTGCGCATGGCGCTCATTTCGCTGCTCTTGCATCTCCACAAGAACAAATCGCTACACAAATTCCCGGGCGGCTTCGCCAAGCCCGAACACCCGGTCTATTGCCAACCGGTCGGGACCGGATTGCGCTGCGCCAACCAGAACTGCATCACGACCGATCCCGTCGAAAGCCAATACGCGGCGAACAAGTTTTACATCGTTGAGGAGCCGCATCGGCATGACGTGAGATTGCGCTGCGTCTACTGCGAAAGCGATATCGACGTTCCGGCTGAAACGACCGCGGACTCCTTGGTCGTCGCCGATACCGTGCGAAAGACGTTCACGCCCGGGCTCGCAACGCTGACCAAAGCGCCGGCCGAAAGACGCAAGCATCTCGTGATCTATCGCGACGGGTCGGAAGCGGCAGCGGCGGGTTTTGCTCCGCGCGAGGCGAGCGCCGGCAGGGTGCGAATGGGATAATCGGATACGGTCTGACCCGCCGGCTCGCACCACAATGAGCGGACATGCAGTCATCTGTGCTCCAATATGCCGCGGCGCTGATCTTCGGCTATCTGTGCGGCTCGATACCGTTTGGCGTGCTTTTGACGCGGCTTTCCGGCGCGCCTGATCTGCGCGGCGTCGGCTCGGGCAATATCGGCGCCACCAATGTGCTGCGTACCGGACGCAAATTCTTGGCCGCGGCCACGCTCGCCGGCGACATTCTCAAAGGTACCGTTGCTGTCGTCCCGATCGGCTTTGTCTTCGGCCGCGATGGAGCGCTTTATGCCGCGCTTGGTGCTTTCCTCGGCCACTTGTTTCCTGTTTGGTTGGGATTTAAAGGCGGCAAAGGCGTCGCCACCTATATCGGCCTGTTGCTCGGCCTCGCGCTGTGGCTGGCGCTGATCGCATTTTGCGTGATCTGGATCGCGATTGCGGCGGCCTCGCGCTACTCCTCGCTCGCCGCGCTCATCGCAACGGCAGCAACGCCCGTGGTGCTGTGGTGGAACGGCAATCTGCCGGAAGCGAAATTATTTCTGCTCTTATCCGCGCTGATCTGGCTGATGCACCGCGCCAATATCGCGCGGCTTGTCAGCGGCACCGAACACCCGATCGGCGGCGGCTAATTACTCTGCCGCGACGACGGCGGCCGGCCGCACCGGTGCGCCATGGGTGTGCGGAATCTTGTCGGCGAACACTTCGACAAAATGATCGGTCTCGCCAGGCGAGGCGTGCGGCCGCAACGCCTCGTCGAAATATGTGCGCGCTGCGGGATCTTTGGCGACCCGCGCCATGATCCGGCGATAACGCCAAATCAACCGCAACCACTGCGAACAAACTTTGATGAAATCGGCAAGCCGCCATGGATAAAACACTAGCGGATGAAGAACCGGCATGCCGTAACGCCGCTGCGTTCGCAGTTTGCGGCGCAAGAAGCCGAACTGCAGTGGATGAACCCCTTCGATGCGGGCGGCGCCGGAAAAGATCGTCAGCGAATCCAGAACCTTGGTGCGATTGATGCCGGAAACGATGGCCCGCCGCATGATCGTCTCGACGTGCTCGTCGGTGTAGTAACGCCGCCAGGCATCGGCATAGACCCCGATCCAGGTTTCTTTCGACATCAACGGGTGGCCGGTGCAGGCGTGTTCCAGATCGTATTTGTTCATGTCGGGGTCCATCGGCACTCCGCGCATGAACAGTTTCTTGTGATCCTCCGAACCCGGCAGCGGCGTTAAATAGAAGAATTCCAGAATATCAACCGGCAGCTCTTTCTTGATGATCTCGATATCGCGCGCGATCGATTCCGGCGTGTCGGTCGGGAAGCCGAGAATGTAGCCGGCATAGGTCATCACCTTTTGGCCGCGCCACGCCAGCAGCATGTCGCGATATTCCCAGATCTTGTTTTGCCGTTTCTTCGTCCCCATCAGCGATTCCGGATTGATGTTCTCCAATCCGATGAACACCGCGGTGCAGCCGGCGCGCGCCGACTTCTCGATGAAGCCGGGAATGCGGTGGCACAGCGTGTCGACCTGAAGCAGGAGCCGGATGTTGAACCCCTGGCGCTCGCGCAGCTCGATCAGGCGATCGAGGATCGATTCCCAATTGCGGTTGCGGGCGAAGTTGTCGTCGGTGATGAAGAATCGCGTGATCCCCTGCGCCGCGTTGGCGCGCACGATCGCCTCGACATCGTCGGGCGTGCGATAGCGCGACTTGCGGCCTTGCACATTGATGATCGTGCAGAAGCTGCACTGAAACGGGCAGCCGCGCCCGGCGTCAAAACTGGAATAATGTCCGGCGACGCGGGTCACGACCTCCCGCGGCAGAATCGGATAGACGGCGGCCGCCATTTCCGGCAGGTCGGTGAGATAATTGTAGATCGGCTTCGGTTTTCCCGCGGCGACATCGTCCAGAACTTCGGCCATGCGGCCCTCGGCCTCGCCGGCGAACAGCGTGATGCCAAGATCGAGCGCTTCGTTAAGATCGGGCGGCAGTTCGGGCAGCATCGCGATGCAGCCGGAGATGTGAAAACCACCCATCACCACCGGCAGTCCGTGCGCGCGGAATTGCCGGCCGAGATCGAGCGCGCGAGGAAATTGGTTGGATTGCACGCCGATCAGTCCGACCATCCCGCCGCCGCTTGCGCCAATGCGTTTGGCGACGCCGGCAACGTCGACGATCGTATTGCACTCGTCGCAGGCTTCGACTTCGATCTCAACGTCCGGGCCAAGCGTGCGGGCGCGCGCGCATTCCTCGACCAAGCCATAGACGCTCGCCAAGCTGTTCGACGGTAACGTCGAGCGCCGCCATTGAATGACGTAGCCGTCCTGGTCGTAGTGCGACGGTTTGATCAGGACGACGCGAAAAGCCCGCCTCGACGTGCTAGCGCGCAAGATACCCCCGCCCTGTTGTCATCCCTGCGGCAGGCCCGACTGTGAGGGTTTGCCGCGTGTTTTGCAACATATGAGTTCGGTTCCATCTTGGCGGTAATACGGCAACTGGACCGAACATTCGGGGTTGGGGTGCGCGAGACCATAGAGCCGATACGTTTGTCGGATGACCAGCGGCTCGGCTGGCTTCGGCTTATCCGCAGTCAGAATGTCGGCCCGCGCACCTTTCGCGGCCTACTCAACCATTTCGGCGGAGCACGCGCGGCGCTCGCGGCACTGCCGACGCTGGCGCGCCGCGGCGGCGGCACAACGACTCCGCAAATTTGTTCCCGCGAACAGGCGGAGCGGGAAATCGACGCGTGCCGTCAGCTCGGTGTTGCGCTGGTCGCGCTTGGCGAAGCCGATTATCCACGCCGGCTGCAAATGATCGATGACGCGCCGCCCTTGATTGCGATCCGCGGCAATACCGCCGTGCTGGCGATGCCGCTGGTCGCGATCGTCGGCTCGCGCAATGCGTCGGCCGCCGGCGTGAAGATCACCGAGCGGCTCACGCGCGGGCTTTGTGCGGCGGGATTCGCTATTGCATCTGGCCTTGCGCGCGGCATCGATGCCGCCGCGCACCGCGCCAGCACAGCGACGGGTACGGTGGCCGTTCTCGCCGGCGGCCAGGATCGTGTTTATCCGCCTGAACATGGAAGCCTCCTCGATGAGATTCTGCGGACCGGACTGGCGTTAACTGAAATGCCGCTCGGCTGGGAGCCACGGGCCCGGGACTTTCCGCGCCGCAATCGGTTGATCTCGGGTGTGTCTCTTGGCGTCGTCATTGTGGAAGCGGCAAAGCGTTCCGGTTCGCTGATCACCGCGCGACTCGCGCTTGAACAGGGCCGCGAAGTCTTTGCCGTGCCGGGCTCCCCGCTCGATCCGCGTGCCGAAGGCACCAATAGCTTGATCATACCCCGGTCACCGAGGCCGACGATGTCGTATCCGTGCTGCGGCCGATCATTGGCGCCGATCTTCCCGCGCGTGAGGAAGACACCGACGAACATGAAAAATCGCAAGCCGAGCCGGCCCCCGATGAGCGAACACGCGTCATCGCGCTGTTAAGCCCGACACCGGTCTCGCTCGATGACCTGATCCGGCTGTCAGGCACTTCGCCGCGCATCGTGCGCATGGTGCTGTTGGAGCTTGAAATCGCGGGCCGGCTGGAGCGCCACGGCGGCGGCCTGGTGTCGCTGATTTAGAGCACGATCCCGGCACCGATCGCGAAGCGAAGGACCCCCAAACTACCCAAGTTGTGCCGATTTTAACAGTCTTTACATCACGCGACCGGGTGTGATGGCGGTCACAGACCGGGGGCTTCTAGCGTGGAAAATTAGGTACCAGCGCAGAGGTGGCTCACCCGCCTCGCGTCGCGAGAACATAACGGGTGGGGAGCGTCAAATGAGTCACTTTCTCAATGTCGCAAATCAGCGGCCGATGGTCCGCGTTACGGTTCAAGTGATTCTCGCATTTTGCTGTGCAGCACCACTCGTATTGTTGTTTTCAAGTGTTGTCGCCTATGGCGTGCACGCATTAATGCATTGAGCCACGCGACCATGATCTATTGAGCCGCGCGACCCTAATCTATTAAGCGGCGCGACTATCGGGCGCGGCCCGCCAATTCAACACGCTTTCTCTTTTCCACCTGCTACGTCGTAGCACTTCAGGTTGCCGATGCTTCCCCCGAAATGCGTAGCATGGGAAAGCGTCAGCGCTACCGTTACGGCGAGCAGTGCTGCCACCGTCCCGAGAAAGGCGGTCGGACGAAGTAGATTTTGCTTCATGAGCCCCACTCCCCCGATTGGCTCAACTGTAGTCCTAGCACATTAACTGAATGTGGCAAAAGCGCAACGATCAAGGAAAATCGCTCGCCGTGGCGGCGGCGGGATCACGCGCTGCCCTAACGCTTGATGAGCTGATCGGCTTCCAGCCGCGCCATTTCGAGGATTTGACTCAACGTATCGAGCCCATTGCGACGCGCGATCTCGGCAAGCTCCTGCGTCAAAGAGGCAATATATTGCGCCGCCTGATCCAGCGTTTCCTCGCTCGCTGGCGCGTCCATTTCGGCCCCTGATTATTCCGTGCCGCGCGACCGCACGCGGAAGATGTCCCGCCGCAAACAGTCGCACCGTCAGGGCTTTAGGTCCTTAAAACTGTCTATGCTTCAAGGTTATGATTGACAACTACACAATCAGAGCGTGCACCAGCGTGTAATCGGCGGCCGCCCTGATTACTCCGCAATGCGAGGCTATTTCCGCGCCTCTTTTCCACCGGTAACGATTTGACAGGCAGGGGCGCATTACCCATGTTCCCGGCGGCCTGTAAGCTGCGACTTGAGCGTGGAATTGGCAAAAAGCTAGAAAAATCATTGGGCTAACATGGATCTTGTACTGGTGGAGTCGCCCGCTAAGGCGAAAACGATCAATAAGTATCTCGGTAAAGGCTACGAAGTCCTGGCCTCGTTCGGCCATGTCCGCGACCTCCCCGCCAAAAGCGGTTCGGTCGAGCCCGATGCCGATTTTCGCATGATCTGGGAGGTCGATCCCAAGGCGCAGAAGCGCCTGAACGACATCGCCCGAGCGGTCAAAGACGCCGATAAGCTGATCCTGGCGACCGACCCCGACCGCGAAGGCGAGGCGATCTCCTGGCACGTCTTGCAGGTGCTCAAAGAGAAAAAGGCGCTCAAATCCCAGCCGGTCGAGCGCGTGGTATTCAACGCCATCACCAAACAGGCGGTCACGGATGCGATGGCGCATCCGCGCAAAATCGATCAGGCCCTGGTAGACGCCTATCTGGCGCGCCGGGCGCTGGATTACCTCGTCGGCTTCACGCTGTCGCCGGTGCTGTGGCGCAAGCTGCCGGGCGCGCGGTCCGCCGGCCGCGTCCAATCAGTCGCCTTGCGGCTGGTTGCCGACCGCGAACTGGAAATCGAAAAATTCGTTCGGCAGGAATATTGGTCGCTGATCGCCACGCTGGCGACGCCGCGCAACGAAACTTTCGAGGCGCGGCTCACCGACGCCGACGGCAAAAAACTGCAGCGTCTGGACATCGGCTCCGCGACGGAAGCCGAAGCGTTCAAACAGGCGCTCGAAACCGCCACCTTCACTGTCACCTCGGTTGAAGCCAAGCCGCTCAAGCGCAACCCCTACCCGCCGTTCACGACATCCACTTTGCAGCAGGAAGCAAGCCGCAAGCTCGGCTTTGCGCCGGCGCATACGATGCGCGTGGCGCAGCGGCTCTATGAAGGCGTCGACATCAATGGCGAGACCGTCGGTTTGATCACCTATATGAGAACCGACGGCGTCGAGATGGCCGAAGAAGCAATCGGCGCGATCCGGCAAGTGATCGATAGCGATTACGGCCGCGACTACGTTCCGTCGGCGCCGCGCCGTTATCAGACCAAGACGAAGAATGCGCAGGAAGCGCATGAAGCCATCCGTCCGACCGAACTGCCCCGCCGCCCCAGCGAGACCAAGCGCTTTCTCGATCAGGATCAGGCAAAACTGTACGAGCTGATCTGGTTGCGCAGCGTGGCGAGCCAGATGGAATCGGCCGAGCTCGAGCGCACCACGGCGGACATCGAGGCCAATGTCGGCGGACGCCGTTTGGAGCTGCGCGCCACCGGTACGGTAGTGAAGTTCGACGGCTTTCTTGTGCTTTATCAGGAAGGGCGCGACGAAGACCCCGAAGATGAAGACGCACGCCGCCTGCCGCAAATGTCGGCCGGAGAGCGGCTTGCCAAGAAGTCGATCGCGGCCGACCAGCACTCTACCGAGCCGCCGCCGCGCTATTCCGAGGCCTCGCTGGTCAAGCGTTTGGAGGAGCTCGGCATCGGCCGGCCGTCGACCTACGCCTCGATCCTGCAAGTGCTCAAGGACCGCAAATATGTCCGGCTCGACAAACGGCGGCTCTACCCAGAGGATCGCGGCCGCATTGTCGTCGCCTTCCTCGAAAGCTTCTTCGCCAAATATGTCGAATACGACTTCACGGCGCGTCTGGAAGAACAGCTCGATCTGATCGCCGACCGTGAAATCGACTGGCGCGAAGTGTTGCGCGATTTCTGGCGCGATTTCATCGTCGCAATCGACGAGACCAAGGACTTGAAAATATCCGCGGTGATCGACGCGCTGGACAGCCTGCTCGCGCCGCATTTGTTTCCGCCGCGCGCCGACGGCGGCGATCCGCGGCAATGCCCGAATTGCGGCAACGGCCGGCTGTCACTCAAGCTGAGCAAGTTCGGCGCTTTCATCGGCTGCTCCAATTATCCGGAGTGCCGCTATACGCGGCCGCTGTCGATCCCGGCCGATGGTTCGGCCGACATCGGCACCAAAGTGCTCGGCCAGGATCCGGAATCGGGCCTCGAGGTGACGCTCCGCAGCGGCCGCTTCGGTCCCTATTTGCAGCTTGGCGAAGCGGTCAATGGCGAGAAGCCGCGCCGTGCCGGGCTGCCCAAAGGAACGGCGCCCGATCAAATCGATCTGCAGCGCGCACTCGCTCTGCTCTCGTTGCCGCGCGAAGTTGGCCGCCATCCCGAGGACAGCGAGCCGATCCGCGCCGGCATCGGCCGGTTCGGGCCCTATGTTCAGCATGGCAAGACCTACGCCAATCTCGAATCGCCGGAAGAGGTATTCACGATCGGTCTCAATCGGGCGGTAACGCTTATTGCCGAGAAGCGCGCCAAGGGCTCGCGCGGACGCCGCTTCGGCGCCGATCCGGGCCGGCCGCTGGGCGACCATCCGGTCAAAGGCGGCGCGGTCGTTGCGAAGAACGGTCGCTATGGCCCCTATGTCAGCCACAACGGCGTCAACGCGACGCTCCCGGCCGACAAGACGCCGGAGACCGTGACGCTTGACGAAGCGGTGGCTCTGATCGACGCCCGCGCGGAGCGCAACGCGCCCGCGCCGCACGCGCGCCCGCGCCGAACCAAACGGCCGTCGCCGGGAACCGCGAGACATATCAAGGCGTCATCGAAACGACCGCCAGGAAGCGCCCCAAAGCGCCCCGCGCAGAATCCACGCAAGACGACGCAAGCTGCCGAATAATCTTCACGCACTGCGCCGCGGGCCGAATCGGCCGGCGAGCCGCCCATGAGACAAGTGCCCTCAAGACGCCTGCCCTCACGCGAGGAACTTGTCGACTTCATCCGCGAACACAGCGGCAAGGTCGGCGTTCGCGAAATTGCGCGCGCCTTCGGCGCCAAGAATGCCGATCGTGCCGCACTCAAGCGTATGCTGCGCGATTTGGCCGATGAAGGCCGCATCGATCGCTGGCGCAACCGGCTGCATCACGCCGGCACTTTGCCGCCGGTCGTTCTTGCGGACGTCACCGGCCGCGACAGCGACGACGAGCTCGTGGCCCGACCGATCGAGTGGGACGAAGAGGCCCACGGCGGGCCGCCGGTCATACGCATCCATACGCCGCGCCGCGCCCGGCCCGACGAGACCGCGGGCGTCGGCGACCGCGCGCTCCTGCGCATCGAGCGGTCCGCAAACGGGGAAACAAGCGGACGCGTCATAAAACTTATCGATCGCGCCAAACATCGCGCGCTCGGTGTTTTCCGCGCGCTCGCGGGCGGCGGCGGCCGGCTGGTACCGATCGACAAGAAGCAACTCGGCCGCGAACTTGCGATTGCCGCCGAGGCGGCAGCGGGCGCCTCCGACGGTGATCTCGTTGCGGTCGAGGTGAGCCGGCACGGACGATTTGGCCTTCCGAGCGGCCGCGTCGTGGAGCGGCTCGGCTCGCTCAAGACCGAGCGCGCCGTGAGCCTGATTGCCATTCACGGCCATGACATTCCGCATGTCTTCACACGTGCCGTCCTTGCCGAAGCCGAGGCGGCGCACGCGGTTTCCGCAGCCGGTCGCGAAGCCTGGCGCGAGGTGCCGTTCGTCACTATCGATCCGCCCGATGCCAAGGATCACGACGACGCGGTCCATGCCATCCCTGATGCCGATCCGCGCAATCCCGGCGGCCATATTGTCAGCGTCGCCATCGCCGATGTGGCGCATTATGTGCGGCCCGCGTCGCAGCTCGATCGCGAGGCGCAAAAGCGCGGTAACTCCGTCTATTTCCCCGACCGGGTGGTGCCGATGCTGCCCGAGCGCATCTCCAACGATCTGTGCTCGCTGCGGCCGGATGTGGATCGTCCGGCGCTGGCGGTGCGCATGGTGATCGGCGCCGACGGCCGCAAGCGCTCGCACAGCTTTCATCGCGTGTTGATCCGCTCGGCGGCACGGCTGCATTACGAGCAGGCGCAGCTTGCGGTCTCAGGACGCACCGACGAGATCACCGAACCGATCGTCGACAAGATTTTGGCGCCGCTTTACGCCGCTTATCGCGCGGTGCTGCACGCCCGCAACGAGCGCGGACCGCTCGATCTGGACGTTCCGGAGCGCAAAATCGTTCTCAAATCGGATGGCACCGTCGATCGCGTGATCATGCCGCAACGGCTCGAGGCGCACCGCCTGATCGAGGAATTCATGATCCTCGCCAACGTCGCGGCCGCGGAGACCTGCGAGCGCGCCAAGGTGCCGTTGATCTATCGCGTCCACGACGAGCCATCGCCGGAAAAGCTCAACGCGTTGCGCGAATTTTTGGCCACCCTCGACATCTCGCTGCCGAAAGGCGGAACGCTTCGCCCCGATGGCTTCAATGGCATTTTGGCGCGCGTGAAGGGCCGCGACGTCGAACGGCTGGTCAATGAAGTGGTATTGCGCACGCAGGCGCAGGCCGAATATTCGTCGGAGAATTTCGGCCATTTCGGGCTCAATCTGCGCCGCTACGCGCATTTCACTTCGCCGATCCGCCGCTATGCCGATCTTATTGTCCATCGCGCGCTGATCCGCGGGCTCAAACTCGGGGCCGACGGCTTGCCGGACGGAACGGATACGCGCGGACTTGCCGAGATCGCGGCAAACATTTCTGCCACCGAACGCCGGGCCATGAAGGCCGAGCGCGAAACTGCCGATCGGCTGATCGCCCATTTCTTGGCCGACCGCGTCGGCGCGATCTTCGACGGGCACATTTCCGGGGTGACGCGCGCCGGACTGTTTGTCGAACTCGACGAAACCGGCGCGGACGGTTTCATTCCGGCGCGCACTATCGGCGAGGAATATTTTCGCTTTCACGAGGCCGGCCGCGCTTTTGTCGGCCGCTCGGCGACGCACCGGCTCGGCGATCCCGTCACCGTCGAACTCGTCGAGGCGGCGCCGGTCGCCGGCGCGCTACGCTTCAGGCTCGTCGATCAGCACGCGGGCCGCACTGCGGGTACGACGAAGCGGGCTGGACATCCACCGCGACACGGCCCGAAACTTGGCCCGAAAGTTAACCCGAAAGCTGGCTCGAAATCCGGGTCAAAATCCGCACGCGGCCGGCACGGCCGTGGCCGCCGCTAAGCAAAGAGTATTTTTTGATGGATGACGATTTGAGCGTCAGTGCCGGCGGAACCGCAGCGGACCGCGCCGAGCGGCTCACGCGCAGCATGCGCGACCAGTCGTTTCCAAATCTCAAACCGCGGGATTCCGCAACTCTGATCCTGGTCGATCGCTCCGGCGAGGTGCCGAAGGTTCTGCTGGGCCGCCGGCATGAGCGCCATCGCTTTCTGCCCGGCAAATTTGTGTTTCCTGGCGGCCGCATCGAACCCGCCGATCGCCTGATGGCGGCCGCTGCGGCGCTGCACCGGCAGCACGCCAGAAAGCTGATGCAGCGCGTGCGGCGGCCGAGCCTGGCCAAAGCGGCCGCGTTTGCATTCGCGGCGGTGCGCGAAACCTATGAAGAAACCGGAATCATGCTCGGTGTGCGCACGGACGAACCGATGCATGTCCCGCCCGGGCCGTGGCAGGCCTTTGCCAAAGCCCGCATCGCGCCCGACCTCAGCGCCGTCCATTTTATCGCCCGCGCCATCACGCCGCCGCGGCGGCCGCTGCGGTTCGACAGCCGGTTCTTCGCCGCCGATGTCTCCGTGGTCGCGCGCCGCGACGATGGCTTTGTCGGTCCCGATAAAGAACTCGTTGAGCTGGTCTGGTTGCCGATCACCCAAGCGCGAGAGCTTGATGTGCCCGGAATCACCGCGGTCGTCCTCGAGGAGCTGCAGGACCGCATCGCCGCCGGGATGAGCCACAAGCATCCGGTGCCGCTCTATCGGATGCTGCACAAGCGCTTTGTCCGAGAAATCCTGTGATCGAGTCTGCCAAGCCCTGCAAAACTTCGTTCAGCAGCGCTTTCTTGACAATCGCGGCGCGCTAACTAGGTTGCGCCGAACGCGGTAATACTGAGGATCTCATGGCCAAGAACACCTCGATCAAGGTCAAGCTCGTGTCCAGTGCGGACACCGGTTTTTATTACGTGACGCGCAAGAATTCGCGCACCATGACCGATAAATTGGTCAAGAAGAAATACGATCCGGTCGCCAAGAAGCACGTTGAATTTCGCGAATCCAAGATCAAGTAAGTCCTTAATCGGCTGGTCGCTTGTAATGGCCGCCGGTGATGGCCGGACTTGCTCCGGCCATCCACGTTTTGCCCCCTACCTCGATGGCCTCAAAGACGTGGACGCCCGGGCGAGAGGCGAGCAAAGCGATGCCATTTTGTGGAGAGCAAAGCCGGCCGGGCAGATAAAAGGTGGCCGGCCGGGAACGGTGTCATGAGGAGGCCACTCGCACCGCCCACGTGCCGGCCGAACCCCACGGACCCAGGAGATGCGGCTGACCTGAGCATTCCGCAGGGTTATCAATGTATTCGCAAGAGTTTTTCGCGCGATTTCTTCGCATCACCACACTCGCTGCATAGCCCCAGTAATCAGCGAGCAGGCCTACTGTGTGAGAAGGCTAATGGAACGGCTGGCGAA
>DASXJB010000051.1:0-15735 GCA_036497645.1 Xanthobacteraceae bacterium | reverse complement strand
GGGTCGAACGGCACCGGAATGATGTAGTCGGGTCCGTATTTCGGCCGCGCGCCATAGGCCACGGCAACTTCGTCGGGCACGTCCTCGCGCGCCAGCGCAGCCAATGCCTGCGCGGCGGCAATCTTCATTTCCATATTGATGGCGCGCGCCCGCACGTCGAGCGCGCCGCGAAAGATGTAGGGAAAACCGAGCACGTTGTTGATCTGGTTCGGATAGTCGGAGCGGCCGGTCGCCATGATCGCGTCCGAGCGAACCGCCGCGACTTCCTCGACGGTGATTTCCGGGTCCGGATTGGCCATCGCGAAGATGATCGGCTTGTCCGCCATCGCTTTCACCATGGCCTGGGTGACCGCGCCTTTCACCGAAAGCCCGAAAAACACGTCGGCCCCAGCCAGCGCCTCAGCCAGCGTGCGCGCTTTGGTTTTAACCGCAAAGCCCGATTTCCATTGGTTCATGCCATCGGTGCGGCCTTCGTAGATGACGCCTTTAGTATCGCAGAGAATGAGATTTTCCGGGCGAAAGCCGATGGCGCGAAGAAGTTCAAGACAGGCAATCCCGGCCGCGCCGGCGCCGTTACAAACGAGCTTGGTGGTCGGAATTTTGCGGCCGGTAAGTTCCAGCGCGTTGATCAGGCCGGCGGCGGCGATGATCGCAGTGCCGTGCTGATCGTCATGGAAGACCGGCACATCGAGGAGTTCGCGCAGCTTCTGCTCGATGATGAAGCATTCCGGCGCCTTGATGTCTTCCAGATTGATCCCGCCCCAGCCCTTGCCGAGCAGTTTGACGCAATTGATGAACTCGTCCGGATCTTCGGTCGACACTTCGAGATCAATGGAATCGATGTCGGCGAAACGCTTGAACAGGACCGCTTTGCCTTCCATCACCGGCTTGGCGGCCAAGGCGCCGCGATTGCCGAGCCCGAGAATGGCGGTGCCGTTGGTGATGACCGCGACGAAATTGCCCTTGGTCGTGTAGTCGTACGCCTTGCTCTCGTCGGCGGCGATCGCGAGCACTGGAACGGCAACGCCCGGCGAATAGGCTAGTGAAAGATCGCGCTGGGTCGCCATCGGCTTGGTGGCGACGACTTCGAGCTTGCCGGGGCGGCCTTGGCTGTGAAACAGCAGGGCTTCCTGATCGGTGAAAGTCGGACGCTGCGCAGCGCCGCCGTTTCTGCCGCCGTTTCTGGCCGCCATGTTCGCTCGCCTGCCGGTGAATGGGCGCTGTCATAAGCGCGTTAAAGCAAAGCCCCGTGGGACTTTAGCGAAAGCCCCGGTCCGTACTCAAGGACCTCCGCCGAAGGTTACGGCCCCTGCAAGTCAACATGGTCCAATCGGTCGATGCGAAAGCCGCATGCAGCGATCTTTCGTTGTAGCGCATTGAACTCGCCGGCGCGGAAGGGTAATGGCTGGCGCTCACGACCGATCGTTCTCCGCGCCAGCAGTGTCATGATCAAATTCCTGTTTCGTTTCGTCGGCCTGTGCCTTCTGGCTACCGCCTTTGTGCTTTTCGTCTATGACGGGACGAAATCCATCGCCAATCATGATCTCCTTTACACCAGGCTCGACGATGTCTGGGCAATCATCGATCAGAACAGCCTCAATGCCGTGCAAGATTGGCTCAAGCTGAAGCTTTCCTGGGCCTGGGAGCCGTACCTGCAGCGCGGCTTCGACCTGCCGGCCTGGGTCGTGGTCGGCGTCATAGCGACGGTACTGATCCTGCTCGGGCGCAAACGGAAACCGCTGATCGGCTACGCGCGCGATTAGGGTCAGAGGGCATTTCGTGCGACGGCTGCTCAGGAACTTGATAATCCTCGCGCTCGCCGTCCTGCTCATTCCCTATGTGATCGCACCGCTTTATCGCTTCGTCGATCCGGTTTCGACGCCGATGCTATGGCGCTGGGTGACAGGTAAGCGCGTCGTGCACATTACCGTTCCCCTAAACCGCATTGCGCCAGCGCTGCGCCTCGCCGTGATTGTCGCCGAGGACGGCAGCTTCTGCCGCAATCGCGGCGTGGATCTCGGCGCCATCCGTGAGGCGATGCAGCAGTCGGACGAACTCGGCGAGGCGCGCGGCGCTTCGACGATCACGCAGCAGACAGCCAAAAACCTGTTCCTGTGGGAGGGCCGCAGCTTTATCCGCAAGGCGCTCGAGTTCCCGCTGGCGCTGTGGCTCAATCTGGTGCTGCCGAAGCGGCGGGTTCTCGAAATCTACCTCAATATTGCGCAATGGGGGCCGAACGGCGAATTCGGGGCGGAGGCCGGCGCCCGCTGGGCATTCGGCAAATCGGCCCGCGATCTCACCTCGCCTGAGGCGGCGGAACTCGCGGCGATCCTGCCCAACCCGGTGCACCGCAGCGCCCGCATTCCGAGCGTGCTGGTGCGCCGTCTCGCCGCCCTCTATGAGCGGCGATCGTTCGAATTCAGCGGCCTGGATGCCTGCGTGCGGGGGCCATAAAGCCCAGAATTTGACCTATTCGCTTCAGACTGGATTTTTCGGCATGATCTTTTTCCGACCTGGCTTCGCCCGCCGTAGCATCAACCGAGAGGCTAGGCCGCCTGAACGGCTTCGCGCAGGCGGGAAACCGGCATCCACTTTTCGGGATCAAGCCCTAGCCTGACCGCGGCCATTCTTCTATAAGCCGCGTTCCGAGCAGCGAAACCGCATAAAGGAGAACGGCTATGGCCGTGCCAAAGAGAAAGACGTCGCCATCAAGGCGCGGCATGCGCCGGTCTGCCGATGCCCTGAAAGCGCCGACCTATATCGAAGACAAGGATTCGGGCGAGTTGCGCCGGCCGCACCACATCGATCTCAAAACCGGCATGTATCGCGGCCGGCAAGTGCTGAGCAAGAAGTCCGAAACCTGAGCTTCTGTCGTAAACTTTGCGCGCAGTATTGTCTGCGCCGCCTCGGCCCCTATACGATCCATAATCCTCACTGTGGCGGCGTCACCGGCCGCCGCGCGTCCTCGCCGTTGAGGGCGGTTGAGCGGGATGGATCATGTTTGCGCTCGGCTTTCCGCTGCTGCTGATTCCGTTCGCGATCTACAACATGATCGCGTTTCTCACGCCCGGCGTGAGCTGGACCTCGCCGGTCACCACCGTGCACATGATGTCGGGCCAGGACTGGGTGCTGACCTGGGAGGATATTCTTCTCGCCTTCGCCATTTTCCTGCTCTGGATCGAGCTGATCAAAGCGACCCGGGCGGGTACGCGCAGCATCATGGATCACGTGCTGGCGATGGCGCTGTTCATCGGCATGCTGGTCGAGTTTCTGCTGGTGCAAAGGGCAGCGACCTCGACCTTCTTTCTGTTGATGGCGATCGCGCTGGTGGATGTGCTGGCCGGCTTTATCGTCGGCATGCGCAGTGCAACGCGGCAGATCGAGGTTGAGCGGTCAGACCAGGCCTGAAGCGAGCTAGTCCCCGCGGGAGCCTTTCTCGGTGAGACGGTCGACTTTTCTCTTCATCTCATCGAGCTCGCGTTTTAAGTCGTCGATATCGCCGGATTTGTCCTTGTCGGCTTCGGCAGCCGCTTCTGCGCCCCCACTCTCCCGCCGGGCAAACGGCGCGAACATCGCAAAGGCGCGCTCGAACATTTCCATATTCCGCCGGACCTGTTCTTCGAGCGACGTGAACGCTCCGACGCCGAAGGCTTGCGCCATTTGGTTGCGGAATTTCTCCTGCTCGCGGGTCAAGGATTCGATGGAGACTTCGAGATAGCGTGGCACCAGCATTTGCATGCTGTCGCCGTAGAAGCGGATCAGCTGACGCAGGAACGTGATCGGCAGAAGGTTCTGACCCTCCTTGTTTTCCTGCTCGAAGATGATCTGGGTCAGAACCGACCGGGTAATGTCCTCGCCGGTCTTGGCGTCATAGACCACAAAGTCCTCGCCGGTTTTGACCATCGCGGCGAGGTCTTCCAGCGTGACATAGGTGCTTGTGCCGGTGTTATAGAGCCGCCGGTTGGCGTATTTCTTGATCGTGACCGGCTCAACAGTCTTGGTCGCTGTTTCGGACATGAACTTTCAGGCTTTGCGAAGAACTATCGACGGCGGCGAAGGAGTGACTTTGCCGCCAAAATAGGCTGTTTCGCCGCTTGCGGCTACCCTTTTGTGATTGGCGGCCGTCCGCGCCGGCGAGGGCGAGGCATGCGGGCCGTGCGGCGGCTTTGCGCGCCTTTGCGCCTTGTCGAGGCCCTGTTGCCTCCCTATGACATATATCAAAGACCCGCGGCCAGCCCGCGTCGTAATAGCCCCAAACAGCCTGGAAGGAACCTGCCATGAAAGACGACGTCGTTATTGTCAGCGCGACGCGAACGCCGGTCGGCGCGTTCAACGGCGTGTTCGCATCATTGCCCGCCCATGAGCTCGGCAAAACCGCCATCAAGGCCGCGCTGGACCGCGCCGGCGTCGAAGCGCCGCGGGTGTCCGAAGTGATCATGGGTCAGATATTGACGGCAGGCCAAGGGCAGAATCCGGCGCGGCAAGCCTCGATTAGCGCCGGCGTGCCGGTCGAGACCCCCGCCTGGGGCGTCAATCAGCTTTGCGGTTCGGGGCTGCGCTCGGTGGCGCTCGGCTATCAGGGGATCGTCAACGGCGATTCCGAAATCGTCGTCGCCGGCGGCCAGGAATCGATGAGCGTGGCGCCGCATTGCGCCCATCTGCGCTCGGGCGTGAAGATGGGTAATTTCGAAATGATCGATACCATGATCAAGGACGGCCTGTGGGACGCGTTTAACGGCTATCACATGGGCAACACCGCCGAAAACGTCGCGCGGCAGTGGCAGATCACGCGCCAGCAGCAGGATGCCTTCGCCGTCGCCTCGCAGAACAAGGCCGAGGCCGCGCAGAAGTCCGGCCGGTTCAAGGATGAGATCACGCCGGTGACGGTCAAGAGCCGCAAAGGCGACATCGTCGTCGACGCCGACGAATATCCCAAGCACGGCACCACGCTCGAGGCGATCAGCAAGTTGCGTCCCGCCTTCGACAAGGAAGGCACCGTCACCGCCGCCAATGCGTCGGGCATCAACGACGGCGCCGCCGCGGTGGTGCTGATGAAAGCCAGCGAAGCAGCTAAGCTCGGCAAAACGCCGCTCGCTCGCATCGTGTCGTGGGCCCAGGCCGGCGTCGATCCCAAGATCATGGGCACCGGGCCAATTCCGGCCTCGCGCGCGGCCCTCAAGAAAGCCGGCTGGAATGTCGGCGACCTCGATCTCGTAGAGGCCAATGAAGCCTTCGCCGCACAAGCCTGCGCCGTGAACAAGGATCTCGGCTGGGACACCAACAAAGTGAATGTCAACGGCGGCGCCATTGCGATCGGGCATCCGATCGGCGCTTCGGGCACGCGCGTCTTGGTCACGCTGCTCTATGAGATGCAGAAGCGGAACGCAAAAAAGGGCCTCGCCACACTTTGCATCGGCGGCGGCATGGGCATCGCGATGTGCGTGGAAAGGTAGAGGACGGAGATCGGAGGACAGATGACAGAGACGGAGATCGATTTCGATCCGACCTCTGACATCCGACATCTGTCATCGTTTCTCAAACGAAGACAATTTGCCGGACGGGGAGGTTTAACATGGCCCGCGTTGCATTGGTCACCGGCGGTACGCGCGGCATTGGTGCCGCGATCAGCAAAGCTTTGAAGGCTGCCGGTTATAACGTCGCCGCGACTTACGGCTCAAGTGACGAGGCGGCGGCGAAGTTCAAAGCCGAAACCGGCATCAACGTCTACAAATGGGACGTATCGTCATTCGATGCCTGCGCCGCCGGCGTCAAGAAGGTCGAGGCCGAGCTCGGACCGATCGATATTTTGGTCAACAACGCCGGCATCACGCGCGACACGCAATTACATCGGATGAAGCCGGAACAATGGACCGAGGTGATCAACACCAATCTCGGATCGCTATTCAACATGTGCCGCAACGTGATCGAGGGCATGCGCGAGCGCAAATTCGGCCGCATCGTCAATATTTCCTCGATCAATGGGCAAAAAGGGCAATTCGGCCAGACCAACTATTCGGCTGCCAAGGCGGGCGAGATCGGCTTCACCAAAGCCTTGGCCCAGGAGGGCGCGCGCGTCGGCATTACCGTCAATGCAATCTGTCCTGGCTACATCGCGACCGACATGGTCAAGGCGATGCCGCAGGAAGTGTTGCAGAAAAACATTCTGCCGCAGATCCCGATCGGGCGGTTGGGCGAACCGGAAGAAATCGCGCGCTGCGTGGTGTTTCTGGCTGCAGACGATGCCGGATTATTTACCGGTGCGACGCTGTCGGCGAATGGCGGGCAATATTACGCCTGATCGTTTCTGTACCCCCGCTGCGCTAGTCCGTGCTTAATTCCGGCGACCAGCCCCGCGGCGCGATTTCGTGCTTGGCAAAATCGAACCCGGGCGCGACGGTACAGCCAACGAGCGTCCATTCACCCGTCGTCTGCGCCGCCTGCCAGACTTCGGCCGGAACCACGGCCTGAGGGCGTAAGCCCGCCGAGATGTCGCCGCCGAGCGTCAGGCGCTCGATGCGGCCGGGCGCGACGGCGATTTCAAGCTGCAGCGGCGCACCGGCATACCAATGCCAGATTTCGGCGGCGTCGAGGCGATGCCAGTGCGAGCGCTCGCCGCGCGCCAGCAGATAATAAGCGGCGGTCGAGGCCGGGCGGCCGTCTGGGTTTTGCTTTGAGTCGCGGAAAGTTTCGCGAAAATGACCGCCCTCCGGATGCGGCTTAAGAGCGAGCATTCTGATGATGTCCTGTGCGGTCAGCGCGGGCATAAGACCGCAACCCCTTTAAAGTGAAACAATCGTCGAACTAACATTTTTCCGAAGACATCATCTTTTTGAAAAATCCAATTCCGCTTTTTACAGATCATCCTTAAAAGCGATTCTTCCGCTCGCGAATTTCGGCGAAAACTTTCCATGCCGGCGCGCCGCTAAGACCGAGCGATTTCGCGAGCTCGGAATCGTCGGCGCGCAGAAAAGTATTGGCCGCTTTTTCCTCGCCGATGGTGGCCGGGATCGTGGGCTTGCCGTCAGCGAGGAGCTTTGCGACCTCTTGCGCGCGCGCGGTGAGCGCCTTGTTGTTCGGCTCGACAGTTTGGGCGAAGCGAATATTGGCGGCGGTATATTCGTGCCCGCAATAAAAGCGCGTGTCGTCGGGCAGCGCGCGAAGCTTGAGGAGCGAGTTCCACATCATTTGCGCATCGCCCTCGATTACGCGGCCGCAACCGATCGAAAACAGCGTGTCGCCGACAAACGCCAGCTTGTCGGCCGGGAAAAAATACGAAATGTGACCGGCGGTGTGACCTGGCGTATCGAACACGCGGCCCTCGAGCGCACCGATTTTCACGGTATCGTTTTCCGCAACCGTCGCATCGACATCGGCTATGCGCTGCGCCTCGCGGCGCGGTGCGGTCACGCGGCAGTGATGATGCGCTTTCAGTTCGCCGATGCCGGCGGTGTGATCGCTGTGATGGTGCGTCACCAGAATATCGGTGAGCCGCCACCCGGTCTTTTTGAGCGCCGCTTCGATCGGGGCGGCCTCTGGAGCGTCAATTGCGGCGGTGGCGCCGCTTGCGGGATCGTGAAGCAGAACGCCGAAATTGTCCTGCAAACATCCGAACAAATAGGTTTGCGCCGGCATGGCTGTCTCGTATTGGCTGATGGGAAAGCGAGCGGTAACGATAAATCGCGATGCAATAAAGTTAAGTATTCGGCGCCGCCAACTGCAAGGGCGCAGCGGGCGCCGACATGCTATTTTGCCACCATGGACGTCGTCGACCTGCGCAATTTCTATGCCCAGCACTTGGGCGTGGTGGCGCGCCGCTTCATCGGCCGCGGTATTCGCGCGCGCTGGAACGATGCGCGCATGCTGCGCGTCCTGGGCATCGGCTATACCACGCCCTATCTCGGGCTGTTCCGCGGTGAAGCCGAACGCTGTCTCGCCTTGATGCCGGCGCCGCAAGGGGTGGTGCGCTGGCCGTCGACGCGTCCGGCGCTGGCTGCGCTGGTCGAGGAAGATGAATTACCGCTCACCGACTCGGCGGTCGATCGGGTGCTCCTTGTGCATGCACTGGAAATGTCCCCCGATCCGGTCGAGCTGTTGCGCGAATCCTGGCGCGTGCTGGCCGCTGGAGGACGGCTCTTGGCCGTCGTGCCGAACCGCCGCGGCGTATGGGCGCGCCTGGACACGACGCCGTTCGGCCACGGACGGCCGTATTCGCGCACGCAGATCATGCATCTGTTGCGCGACACCTGGTTCACGCCGACGGCGTGGGGCGAGGCGCTCTACGTGCCGCCGATTCCGCGGCGCTGGTTTCTGCGCTCGGCGGGCGCCTGGGAGCGCACCGGCGCGACCCTGTCCGCCCCATTTGCCGGGGTACACATTGTCGAAGCGACCAAGCAGGTCTATCGCACCGTACCGGCGCGGCGCGAACGGCGGCGCCTCGTTCCGGCGCTCAAGCCGGTGCTCATACCCTCGCCCGGCGCGACCGCGATACGCTGAACGGATCGGGACGGTCAGCGGATCACGAACATGACGGATCACGACCATGCGCATGACGATCAACTGCGATATGGGCGAAGGTTTCGGGCTTTACCGGCGCGGCAACGATGCGGCGCTGATGCCGCATATCGACCTCGCCAATGTTGCGTGCGGCTTCCACGCCTCGGATCCTTCGATCATGCATGAGACCGTGCGGCTGGCGAAGCGGCACGGCGTCAAAGTCGGAGCGCATCCTTCGCTTCCGGACATGCAGGGCTTCGGCCGGCGCGCCATGGTCATCGCGCCTGACGAGGTGGAAGACCTGGTGATCTACCAGACCGGCGCGCTAAAAGCTTTTCTCGACACCGAAGGCATGCCGCTCAACCACATAAAACCGCACGGCGCGCTCTACGGCATGGCGGCCCGCGACGCGGCAATTGCCGGCGCGATCGCCAATGCCGCGCGCATATTCGACGTTCCGGTGCTGGGCATGGCGTTCACCGCACACGAAACCGCTTACCGAAAAAAGGGGGTCGCGATGATTGCCGAATTTTATGCCGACCTCGCTTACGACGGCGACGGTAACCTTATTCTCAGCCGCGTCCACGACGCCGTCGACCCAGCGCAAGCCGCCGCGCGTGTGCTTCGCGTCATGCGCGACCATTTAGTCGCCACGACAACGGGCCGCGATATTCCTGTTCGGGCCGAGACGATCTGCGTGCATTCCGACACGCCCGCGGCGGTGGCCATTGCCGCGGAACTAGCGAAAACGCTGCGACAGCAAGCGGTGTGATCTCATCGCGACATCAGACTGGCCACGCTTCGGCGGTGATCGCGGCCGCATCGGCGCCGACATAGTCGGCGATGGTTTTGCTGCCGTCGCGTTCGACCGCGGCAACAATGGTGCGCTTGATCTCGCCAACGAGGCCAAGGCCGCGAAACACCAGTCCCGAATAAATTTGAATGAGGCTTGCGCCGGCGCGGATTTTGCCGAGCGCGCTCGCTCCGGAATCGATGCCGCCGGCGCCGACCAGCGGGAACGCGCCCTCCGCCCGAACATAAGTCTCGGCCAGCATGCGGTCGGCGAGCGGCAAGAGCGGCCGTCCGGAAAGTCCACCCGCTTCTCTCGATTGGGTATCGCGCAGACCGGCGGACCGGGTCACGGTGGTGTTGCCGATAATCATGCCGTCGACACGACGCGCGCGCGCAATTCCCACCACATCGTCGAGATCGGATAGCGATAAATCAGGAGCAATCTTGAGCAGGACCGGCGTGGGTCCAGCATTTTTGGTCACGCGCTCGCGCGCGTCGATGACCCGCGCCAAGAGATCGTCCAATACGCCTGCTTGCTGCATGTCGCGCAAGCCGGGGGTGTTGGGTGAAGAAATATTGACCGTGACATAGCTCGCGACCGTGGCGAACCGCTCAATGAGCCGCACGTAATCGGCGACGCGATCCGGCGCGTCCTTGTTGGCGCCGACATTGATGCCGATGATGCCGCCGGCCTTGGCCCGCGCCGCGAGCCGGCGCAGCACCGCGTCGGCGCCTTCCGAATTAAACCCGAGCCGGTTGATCACGGCTTGATCGGCGTCGAGCCGAAACAGGCGCGGGCGCGGATTGCCCGGTTGCGGCAGCGGCGTCACGGTGCCGACCTCGACAAAACCGAAGCCCGCGCGCAGGAGTGCATCGGGAATCTCGGCATGTTTGTCGAATCCGGCAGCGATGCCGATCGGATTGGGGAAATTGAACCCGAATACGCGGGTGGCCAGCCGAGAATCGTCCGGGGGTCCCGGCGGCAACGGCGCGATTTGCAGCATCCTGATCGCAAGCCGATGGGCGTCTTCGGGATCGAGCGCATAAAGGAGCGGCCGCGCCAATCGATCGAGCAATCCGATCATGGCGCAAGCTCCGGCAACACCCGTCGACCGCCGACTTCGTCCGGCACAGGTTTTGTCCAGCGTACCGCGGTGAGCGGCAGCGCGGCGTATAGATGTGGAAATAGTTCGCCGCCGCGCGATGGCTCCCATTTCAGCGCCGTTCCCAATGCGTCGGCATCGACGGCGACGAGCAACAGCTCACGATGTCCGGCAAAATGTTTTGTCATGGTCCCGGCAAGCTGTGCGGCCGTGGAAAAATGAATGAAGCCGTCGCGGGCATCGGCTTGCGAGCCGCGATAGATTCCACTTTGCTCGGCCAGGCGCCAGAACGCCCGCTCGCAGATTTTGTAGATCGTTGTCACGAATCGTTCGGCATCGGCCGCAGGTCGCGGGCAGGTCGCGCGGACCCTATCGGGCCTTGAGGCAACAGGCAATAATTCCTATGCTTTGCGCCATTCAGGGGTGCCGATGCTGACGCACGCGCAGATCTGGTCTGCGATTGATCGGCTTGCTGCGCGCGCCGGATTGACCGCGTCGGGCCTTGCCCGGCGGGCTGGGCTCGATCCCACCACCTTCAACAAATCCAAGCGCGTTACCGCGGCTGGGCGCGCACGTTGGCCGTCAACCGAATCGATCGCCAAGGCTTTGGTTGCGACCGAAACCGCGCTTGAGACTTTTGTCGGCCTGATCGACGGAGGCGGCGGCGGGGCGGCGCGCCCGGTTCCACTCATTGGCTTGGCCGAGGCCCGCACCGGCGCCCATTTCGGCGACAACCGTTTTCCCGCCGGTGATGGCTGCCGCGAAATCGCATTCCCAATGCTCAACGCCGAGGACGCCCGCGCGTTACAAATCTCCGGGCGCGCAATGGAGCCGGCCTATCGCGACGGCGACATCATCGTGGTTTCGCCGTCGGCGCCGCTGCGCCGTGGCGACCGCGTCGTGGTGCGCACCAAAACCGGCGAAGTGCTGGCCAACGAGCTCAAGCGCAGGACGGCCAAATCGATCGAGCTGAAATCGCTTGATGGCGAGCACGCCGATCGCACGCTGCCAACGGCGGATGTTGCCTGGATCGCGCGCATTCTGTGGGTGAGTCAGTAACGCACCGCGCGCGTGCGCGGCACGCAGCAATAAAGATCATGCTGAGCGCGCTAGCGCGCCGTCGATCATAGCGATTGTATTGGCGACGCCATAGGCGGCGACAAACGAGCCGAACCGCGGCCCTTTCTCCTGGCCGAGCAGCACCTGATAAAGCATGTTGAACCAGTCGAGCGAAACGCCGGGCTTGCCGTCCTTGGTTTTGATCTTGCCGGTTTTGTCGAGAAACGGCTCGCGGCGGCCGACCTCGTACACCACCTCTTGAATTGCCTCCGGCGTCGGCTGGGCCTCCAACTGCGCCAGCGCATCGCGCAGGTCCAAAAGCGCGGCGCGTTCGGCGGCGCTCGGCGCGCGGAACTTTTTCGCCGGCGCGACGAAATCGCGATAGTAGTTGATCGCGTAGTCAACGAGCGCCGCAAGTCGCGGATGCGTGGCGGGCGTCACGCCGGGCCGGTAGCGCGTGATGAAGCCCCACAGCGTTTCGGCATTGGCGGCATTCGAGGCGGTGACCAGCGAGAGCAGCATCGCAAACGGCACCGGATTGTCGGGCGGCGGCGGCGCGCCGTTGTGGATGTGCCAGACGGGATTACCGAGCTTTTCCTTGAGACCCTGACGCGGATAGGCATCGAGGAATTGCAGATACTCATCGACGTGCCGCGGGATGACATCGAAATAGAGCCGCTTGGCGGCTTTGGGCTCGCGATACATGAACAGCGACAGACTCTCCGGACTGGCATAGCGCAACCATTCTTCGATGGTCAGGCCGTTGCCTTTCGACTTCGAGATCTTCTGTCCGTTTTCGTCGAGAAACAGCTCGTAGTTGAAGCCTTCCGGCGGCGCCCCGCCGAGCGTGCGGCAGATTTCTCCCGACAGCTTCACCGAGTCGATCAGGTCCTTACCGGCCATTTCGTAATCGACGCCGAGCGCCACCCAGCGCATCGCCCAATCCGGCTTCCATTGCAGCTTGCAGCGGCCGCCGGTGACCAGCGTCGTGACACGCCCGCCCCGATCGGGATGCTCGTAGGTGATGGTGCCGGCTTTGGCGTCATGTTCGACGACCGGCACCTGCAGCACGATTCCGCTTTCCGGGTCGATCGGCAGAAACGGCGAATAGGTCTGCGCCCGCTCCTCGCGCAGCGACGGCAGCATCACCTCCATCACCTGCTCGAAATGGTGCAACACTTTGAGCAATGCATCGTCGAAACGTCCCGACGTGTAACAGGCGGTCGACGACATGAATTCGTAGTCGAAGCCGAACTGATCGAGGAAAGCGCGCAGCCGCGCATTGTTGTGTTCGGCAAAGCTGTTGTGAGTGCCGAACGGGTCCGGAACGCGGGTGAGCGGCTTGCCGAGATGCTGTGCGACCAGCTCTTTATTTGGAATGTTGTCGGGAACCTTGCGCAGTCCGTCCATGTCGTCGGAAAAGGCGATCAGCCGCGTTTTGATCTTGTCCTCGGTGAGCACGCGAAAGGCATGACGCACCATCGAGGTGCGCGCCACTTCGCCGAATGTGCCGATGTGCGGGAGGCCCGAGGGTCCATAGCCGGTTTCGAAAATGACTTCGTCCTTGGGCCGCCGCTTGAGCCGCGCGACGATCTTGCGGGCTTCTTCGAATGGCCAGGCGTGGGAAAGCTCGGCCACTTCGCGGAGCGAGGCGGTGGGTGCTTCGATCGCGGTCATGATGCTTTGCGAATCCGCGGCGTTACGCTTTGCACGCGACACTAGTGCCGCGAACCCGAAGTTCGCACAAGCTCCGGAGCCCCCTAATGCGAACTTCGGGCCTCAAAATGGGTCGGCTCAAAACGGGCTGATCGGAAAATAACGCAGCCAGAGATCCGTGAAGCCGCCCTTCTCCCAGTCCCGAAACAGGGCCCAGTTCAAAGCCTGCCGCAACAGATCATTGCCGCGCTTGACCGCGATGCCGACGCCCTCGCCAAAATAGCGGCTTTCCAGAAAGGGCCCGCCACGGAATACGCAGCAGCCAGCGGAATCGGAACCATTGAGCCAGAAAGCGAGCGTGACGCCGTCGCCGAACAACAGATCGACGTCCTTGTTGCGGAGCGCTTCGCGCGCGGCTTCCGCATTGGCGTAGGACCGCACCTCGGCCGCGGTGAACATCTCCTTGAGGAAGGCTTCATGCGCCGTGCCGGCGACGACGGCGATTTTCTTGCCTTCGACCAGTTCCGGCAGCACGTCGCCGATCGGGCTGTCGATGCGAGCGGCGAAGCGCGCCGGCGTGCGATAATAAGGATCGGTAAAATCGGCGCGCCGGCGCGTTGCCGGCGTGATCGCGATCGAAGCGATGACGGCGTCGCCGCGGTTGTCGTCGAGCGCACCGAGCAGCAGTTCAAATCGCCGCGCCTGGATGGTGCAGGTGGCCTTGATCTCGTCGCAGAGCCGGCGGGCAAGGTCGACGTTGAAACCGACCGGATTACCGTCCGGCCCCGCATAATTAAACGGCGGATAATCGAGCTCGGTCAGAAACCGAATCGACTGGATGCGTGAAAGGTCCGGCCGCTCCGGCCGCCGCCGCGGGTCCCAAAAGCCCGGAACGCCGGCTCCCGGCGGCAGCGTTATCCCCTCCTGCGCCTGAACCGGCGATGCGGCGGCAAAGACCGCGGCACCAAACAGCGCCGCGGCGAAGATTGCTCGTAGCGCCAGAGCCACCGACCGTCTCAATTGGGCCACAGCCATCAGAAGTAGCGCCGCAGATCGGCCGCTTCCTGCTCCGGAGTCCGGCTGACGTTGAACGGCGCAACAAAATGCCCGTCCTTGTCCATGAGGTAGACCACCGCGGTGTGATCCATGGTGTAGTCGCCGTTATCGAGCGGCACTTTCTTGGCATAGACGCGATAGGCCCGCAGCGCCGCATTGATCGAGGCCTGATCGCCGGTCAGGCCGTGCAAATGCGGGTCGAAATTCGACAGATAATCTTTGATCACCGCGGGCGTATCGCGCTCGGGATCGACCGTGATGAACACTGCTCCGGTGCGATCGGCATCGGATCCGAGCGTATGCAGCACCTGCGAGATTTCGAACAGGGTCTGTGGGCAAATATCCGGGCAATTGGTAAAGCCGAAGAACACCAGGAACGGACGTCCCTTCATATCCTGATCGGTGAACGGCTTGCCGTTCTGGTCCTCGAGATGGAACGGGCCACCGACCGCTGCAATCGCCGGACCGACCGGCGACGGCGCGCGGCCGGTGACGAAGAGGATGGCGCCAAAAAACAGAAACAACCCGCCGAGAAAAGCGGCGAGCAGCAGCATGACGCGAGATGTATTCGCCTTCACGAGCGGTTTCCCGTTAGCCAAAGCAGGCCGCAAAGCCGGCGCGGATCGTTTCGAAGAACACGGCGGTGCCGTAATGAGCCCAGAGCAAGCCAGTGCCGATAAGCGCCAGTGCAACCAGCGCGCTGGCGACAAACAAAGACCCAGAAACTCGCGGTCGTGCGAGGATTTGCGGCATGGTGGACATCCGGCCCGGTTTAGATAGGCCGGAATTGGCCGTCCGACAACGGCCAAAAGCACCGCAGTCGCCGCGGTGCCCTGCCGCTCGCTTGCCGGACAATTACTGGCAGATCGGGTACAGCGTGCTCAATTCGTGGCCGCGCATCACGATCATCTGCGGCCGCAGCCCGCCATGGTGGTTGATCCATGAGCGGATTTCCGGCGGATAGAGCCGCATGACCAGCGCACTGCCCTGGCGAGTCGGCACCAACGAACGTGACGCATCGTTGTAATACGAAGCCGCATGGAAGCCCAAGGCGGCCCGCCGCGTTACGCAAACGTGGTCTCGTGGCACGATACCGGTGAACAAGGTGCAGGCCGACAGGCATGGCCCGTCAATGACAACCCGCTCCCCGGATTCGCGAATTTCATTGAATTTCTGAACATAGGAGGAGACCTCCCCTCCTGGATCGCCGACGATTCGCACGTCGGCGGCTGCCGCGCACGTCATTAGGGCCGGCGCCAGCGCGCCGGCCAAGGCTGCTTGCCATCTCATGGAGTACCCTCTCCCCGCTCAATCGCGCGGAGTATTTACCGGCATTGTGGCAAGACTTCGGGGATTCCCGGCCTTTATGCTGAAATGACTGCCTGAGTTGCCGCCACCATCCACAGCAAAGGTGCTATAAGGCGGCGGCAATTCGGGCGAAGTTCCCTCCCGTTCAAGCAAAGATTTGGCGAGTACTCACAATGGACACGTCGGTTGCGCGCAAGACCAATGTTCCCGATTTCGCGACGGCCTATTACCTACTCGAAGGCTTAAACGAGATCGGCGTCGATTACCT
>DASXJB010000050.1:0-12417 GCA_036497645.1 Xanthobacteraceae bacterium | reverse complement strand
CGAGCGAAGCGAGCCTCGAAGGGCGACGGCCCAAGCGGTGCAGCATCCTTCGAGGCCCGCGCATCGCAGCCAAGTGTACGCAGGCTGCGCCTGCTATGGCGCGGGCACCTCAGGATGACGCTACCGCGTGGTCCTCACATCCCCTCCGGACCGCGTGCGATCGCGACCACGCCGGTGCGCGAGACTTCGACCAGCCCGACCGGCAGCATCAGATTGATGAAGCTTTCGATCTTGTCGGAGGCGCCGGTGATCTCGAACACGAAGCTTTCAGTGGTAGCGTCGATGACGCGGGCGCGAAACGCATCCGCAAGCCGCAGCGCCTCCATACGATGCTCGCCGCTGCCGCGCACTTTGACCATGGCCAGTTCGCGGGCGATGGCCGGGCCGCCGCTGCTCAGATCGACGACGCGGTGCACCGGCACGAGACGGTCGAGCTGATTTTTGATCTGTTCGAGCACCATCGCGGTGCCGCGGGTCACGATAGTGATCCGCGATAGATGCTTCTCGTGCTCGGTTTCCGAAACCGTGAGCGAGTCGATGTTGTAGCCGCGGCCGGCGAACAGCCCGATCACCCGCGCCAGCACGCCCGGCTCGTTGTCGACCAGCACGCACAAGGTGCGCGTCTCGATCGGCTCGGTCGCCGTCATCGCCGGGTAGTGAGTGGTGGTCGTCGTCGTGTTCACGAAATTTCTCCGTTGCGAATGGCGCATTGCCATTCGCGTCATCACACCAGCATCTTGCCCTTTTCCGTCACCGCGTCCTCGACGCGGGTCGTAGCGTCGCCGAGCAGCATTTCATTATGCGCGCGGCCCGACGGGATCATCGGGAAGCAATTCTCCGCCGGATCGACCACGCAATCGAAAATCACCGGCTTCTGAACCTCGATCATTTCCCGAATCTTGTCGTCGAGCTCGCCCGGATGCTCGCAGCGGATGCCGTGGGCGTGATAGGCCTCGGCGAGCTTGACGAAATCCGGCAGCGCTTCGGTGTAGGAATGCGAATAGCGGCCGCCGTGGAGGAGTTCCTGCCACTGGCGCACCATGCCCATGTACTGGTTGTTGATCACGAAAATCTTGATCGGCAGGTCGTACTGCACCGCCGTCGACATTTCCTGCATGGTCATCAGCACCGAGGCTTCCCCGGCGATGTCGATGACAAGCGAGTCCGGGTGCGCGAGCTGCACGCCGACCGAGGCCGGCAGGCCATATCCCATGGTGCCGAGCCCGCCCGAGGTCATCCACCGCGTCGGCTCCTGGAAGTGATAGAACTGCGCCGCCCACATCTGATGCTGGCCGACTTCGGTCGTGATGTAGGTGTCGCGGTCCTTGGTCAGCTCGTACAGCCGCTGGATCGCGTATTGCGGCTTTATGATTTCGTTCGAGTTGCGATAGGCCAGCGAATTCTTCGCCCGCCATTTGCCGATCTGCGCCCACCAGGCCTCGAGCGCCTTCTTGTCCGGTTTGGCGCCGCTGTGCCGCCACACCCGCAGCAGGTCTTCGAGCACATGCGCGCAATCGCCGACGATCGGCATATCGACCTTGACGTTCTTGTTGATCGACGACGGATCGATGTCGATATGGATCTTCTTCGATCCCGGCGAGAACGCATCGAGCCGGCCGGTGATGCGGTCGTCAAAGCGGGAGCCAACCGCGATCATCAGATCGCAATCGTGCATCGCCCAATTCGCCTCCCAGGTGCCGTGCATGCCGAGCATGCCAAGCCATTGCGGATCGGCGGCGGGAAACGCGCCGAGCCCCATCAGCGTCGAGGTGATCGGGAAGCCGGTGAGCTTGACCAGTTCGCGCAAAAGATCGCAGGCGCGGCGGCCGGAATTGATCACGCCGCCGCCGGTGTAGAACACCGGGCGCTTGGCGGCGGCCATCATTTCGACCGCGCGCTTGATCTTATCGGCGTCGCCCTTGAGCTTCGGCCGATAGCCGCGGTGATGGAATTCGGTCGGTTTGAAATAAGGCCCTTTGGCAAACTGGATGTCTTTCGGAATATCGACGACCACCGGACCGGGACGGCCGCTGGCGGCGATGTGGAACGCCTCGTGCAGCACGTGCGGCAGATCGGCGACCGATTTGACGAGATAGTTGTATTTGGTGCAGGGCCGCGTGATGCCGACGGTGTCGCATTCCTGAAACGCATCATTGCCGATGAGGTGGGTCGGCACCTGCCCGGTGATGGCAACGATCGGAACCGAGTCGCACAAGGCGTCCGTCAGTCCGGTCACCGCATTGGTCGCGCCGGGTCCCGACGTCACCAGCACTGCGCCGACCTTGCCGGTCGAGCGCGCATAGCCTTCGGCGGCGTGGACCGCGCCTTGTTCGTGGCGCACCAGAATGTGCTGCACTTTGTCTTGCTGAAACAGCGCGTCGTAGATCGGCAGCACCGCGCCGCCGGGATAGCCGAAAATGTACTCGACGCCTTGATCGGCAAGCGCCGCGATCACCATTTCCGCGCCGGTCATTTCACTCATCGCACTCTCCATCTACCCGCCGCAAATTCCAGCCGATTGACGGGTAACAAATCCAGGTAATAAAAAAGGGCCTCGAAGGCCCTTGGTCGCGCACCGCCACGTCTCGCGGGTGGGCTTAGCCACCCCCGGCGGTGCGCTTCGATACGAGGATCAGCGAAACGAACGGACGCACGTGTCTGCCTCTGTTTGCTCTTATCCAAATTTGGGCCGTTATAAGCATTGTGTCATGGTGGGTCAAGCAAATTGCGGCAACAATCTGGCTTGCGCGCACACCGCCGCGTTCAAACTGTCGTTTGAAATCGTAATGGCGCGGTAAAGTGCAATCGTTAACCAATCTTAACTGTCACAGCGAGGCCGCGATTTCGGGCGGTCGCGGCCTTTAATTTTCCTAAGCCTGTTGCTGGATTACCGCAGTCGGGGCGTGAGGGTTCGCAAATACCGATCACGCGCCGCCTTCTCGGCGGAGGGGACATGAACGCAGCATCTCGGATTTGGGCGCGCCTGCGCCGTGCAGCCGTTGTTGTCGTTGGCCTAGGCTTGGCCGTCGGCTTATTGGTTGCACCGGTCTCGCCGGCCAAGGCGGTGCCGCCGTCGGCTTCGGCGTTCACTTCCAACGAAACCATTCTCAAATGGATCAACGGCTATCGTCACCGGCCGGATCCGGAGCGGTTGCCGAGCGTGGTTCGCGCGCTTTCCGCCATGCAAGCATTCAAGGCGGCCGAAAGCTCGGGCGCCTATATCGGCTTCATCGCCGGCGTGCTCGGCAGCAATGCGTCGCACGCCGAAGATCTGATCGCCAAAATGCTGCCGATCGATCCGGCGGATCATTGGGTGCTGGTGCGCGCCATCGCCTATTCCGGCCTGCCGAACTGGCGCGAGCTCCTCGCGACCTTCGTCGACCGCATGGCGACGCGCCGCGCCATGATCGACAAATATCTCGACGGCAAGCTGCCGCGGCTCGAGCAGATCGATTTCCGGATCGACAAACCGGGAATGCTCGACAAAATCAAGTCGACGCTGCATTTCGGCAAAGAGCAGAAAAAAGCCGTGGCGCTCGAGCCGACGCCGGAGCTGATCGACGTGTTGTGGGGCTATTATCTCGCGACCGGCAGCTATGTGCCGATCCAGCGCGTAATCAAGCTTCTGCCGCTAGCTAACGACAAGGACAATGTCGACAGCCTCACCACCGGCAGCGCAGCCAAATTCACGCTCGCCAGCAATGCCGTGCGCGATTCCGATTTGCTGGCGATGCTGAAATGGGCCGACAAGAGCCAGCCCAAGGACGTCCAAGTCGTGCTCGATGACGTGATCGAGACCGCGGAGACGGTCGACACGGTGCACATGCGCCAGGAATCGCTCGCTGCGATCGAGGAGCTCAAGACCAAGGGCCCGAACTCCAAGCGCGAATTGTCGGGCTGGGGACAGATCGGCCAGGGCGCGCTGTCGATGGGTTGCGTCGTCGCCGCGGCAACCGGGCAGATCGAATTGGGGATACCTTGCGTGATCGGCGGCGCCGCTTACACTGCCGGCCTGCAATACGTGACGCATTAGGCCGTCATTCCAGGGCGACGCGCAGCGCGTCGAGCCCGGAATCCATATTCACGATCAGCGGTTATAGATTCCGGGCCCCTCGCGGAGCTTGTCATCGGGCCGCGCGACTTCGCGCGGGCCCGTTAGCTCGGTCCCGGAATGACGGTCACTTTCGTAGCGAGCCCAGCTGCGCCTCGACGGCTGCAGCCGCGTGCTGCGGCTCGACCCATTCGAATTGCGGCAGCTGATTACGGAACCAGGTGGCCTGCCGCTTGGTGTAGCGCCGCGTGTCGCGTTTTGCTTCCGCCACCGCCTCGGCCATCGTGATCTCGCCTTTGAGATGGCGGATCAGCCACGGCACGCCGTGCGCCTTCATCGCCGGCAGGTTGGGATCGAGATTGCGCGCCGCGAGCGCCCGCACTTCTGCCAGGGTACCGGCCGCCACCATGGCGTCGAACCGCGCGTCGATCCGCAGCCCGAGCTCGTCGCGCTTCGGCATCAGAAAGACCTTGGCCGCGCCGGCGAGATCGACGCGCGCCGTCCTGTTGTCCTCGTGCCATTGCGTCAACGAACGTCCGGTCGCCAGCACGACTTCCAGCGCGCGCGTGACGCGAGCGCGGTCGCCGGGTTTAAGCCGCGCCGCGGTCGCCGGATCGCGCACGGCGAGTTCGGCATGCAGCGCCGCGACGCCTTCGGCGTCGAGCCGGCCGCGGACCTCGCCGCGAATTTCCGCCGGGATCGGCGGCACCGCGGCGATGCCGCGCGTCAGGGTCGAGAAGTAAAGCCCGGTGCCGCCGGCCACGATCGCCGGCTGGCCTTGGCTGATCGTATCCGCCAGCGCCGCGGCGGCCTCGCCGAACCAGCGGCCGACCGAATAATTTTCCGCGGCGTCGACATGGCCGTAGAGCCGGTGCGGCACCCGCTTTTCCTCATCCGGCGACGGCCGCGCGGTAATGATGCGCAGGTCGCGATAAACCTGCATGGAATCGGCATTGATGATGACGCCGCGGAGCTTTGCCGCGAGTTCAAGCGCCAAAGCGGACTTGCCGCTCGCCGTCGGGCCTGCAATGAGAATGATCTTGGACACGCGGTTGGCCGCTCCTAGCGCATGATCCCGAAACGTGGATATCGGTTTTCGGAAAAGATCATGCGCAAACAATAAGCCCGGATCGCATGACATGTCTTACGTGGCAACGCTTATCTCGGCGCCCGATCGCCCGGCAATAAACGAGACCTTGGCCGCGCGCATCGCGGAAAAGCTGCCGCAGGCGCGTCTCGGCGTCTGGCTCCATCCGGGCGTCGCGATCGACATCGTGTTTAATGACCCGGCGGATAAAGCCGGCGTGACGGCGGGCTTGTTGAATAAGCTGACGCATGAACTGCGCAGCGTGATCGGCGCCGCGCCGGTCGATATCGTCGTTCAACCGCAGGACGGGCGGCGCAAGAAGCTTCTGGTCGCCGATATGGATTCGACCATGATCGGCCAGGAATGCATCGACGAGCTCGCCGACTATGCCGGTTTCAAGGATCGCGTGGCGGCGATCACCGCGCGCGCGATGCAGGGCGAGATCGCCTTCGCGCCCGCTCTGCGCGAGCGGGTGGCGTTGTTGCAGGGACTTCCCGCCGCGACGATCGATAAGGTCATTGCCGAACGCATCCGGCCCAATCCGGGCGCGGCAACGCTGGTCAAAACCATGCGCGCGCACGGCGCCTATACCTGCGTGGTGACCGGCGGCTTCACCGCGTTCATGGCGCCGCTGGCGGTGGCACTCGGCTTTAACGAATCCCACGCCAACACGCTATTGACCGACGGCACCGGCCGGCTCACCGGCGAAGTGGCGGAGCCAGTGCTAGGCCGCGAAGCCAAGCGCGACACATTGCTGGCGCTGCGGCAGCGGTTGCGGTTGCGCCGTGAAGACACGTTGGCGGTGGGCGACGGCGCCAACGACATTCCGATGATCGAGGCGGCCGGGCTCGGCGTCGCCTTTCACGGCAAGCCGGCGCTGCGCGAAGCGGCCGGCGCCTGCATCGAACACGGCGACCTCACCGCGCTCCTTTATGCGCAGGGCTATCGGCGTGAAGATTTTGTCGCCGACGGATAGGATACTTATGTTCTGGATACGCTTGGCCAAGGTTGTAGTGATCGCGGCGATCGCGGCGTTCGCGCTCATCGTCGCCTACGACAACGTGTTCGATTACAATTCAAACTACCAGTTCGTACGGCATGTATTGAGTATGGACACGATATTTCCTGACAGCGCACTGAGGTCGCGCGCAATCGATAGCGAAACAATGTGGCGCGCGGCCTATGCTTTGATCATCGCCACCGAGGCTTCAGCCGGTCTGCTGCTCGCGCTGGGCGCAGCTGTTTTGCTCGGCCGATTGCAGGCGAGTGCCAAAATCTTCAACCACGCCAAGCCCTGGGCGGTAGCCGGGCTGACGCTCGGGTTTTGTCTATGGTTTTTCGGCTTCATCGTAATCGGCGGCGAATATTTTGCCATGTGGCAATCGAAAACATGGAACGGGCAGGAGGGTGCTTTCCGGATCGCCACAACGATGCTCGCCGCATTGGTTTTTGTCAGCCTGCCTGACGGCGAGCTTGTCTGAAGGCTCTGGCCGAACGCCTGTCGATCTCCCATCTTCTTAATACGTATTGTTCGGACCGGCTTCCCGGCGGCCCTCTGATGAACAACCAGCCTCAGGCACCCAATCGGCGGCGCGTACGAGCGTTCTTGCTCAGCGATCGCATCGACACCGCCAATCTCGAGCATGACGGCGTGGTATCGACCGCGCCGGTCACCTACAAATTCGGCAAAGACGGTTTTGTCACTTTGTTTCGTTACGGCGTTGCGGTGACCCTGTGTCTCTCGCCCGAGGAGGAGCAACAAGTTCTGCGCACGCTGGAACCTCGCCTCATACGTCCGATCACTCCGCCGGAGGAAGAGACATTATTCATTGAGCAGGCGCCCGATAAGGACGACCAGATTTTGCCGGGCGGGCCGCTGCTCCTGAAAACAATTACGCCGGAGCATTTGGTCGTCATCGCCGATGCACTGTCGAAAAGCGTCGTTCTCGCCAGGGACGAGCGCGAAGTCGCCGGCGTGTTCGAGATCGTCGAGCCATTCGCGCGGCAGCTTGCCGAAAAGGGCCGCCTCTATGCCGGCCGTCGGACCATCTTGAGGCATATCGGCAATGCGCTCCTTGTGCAGCACCGCCTTTCGGGACGGGTGGCGGTGACCGAGAAACCCGACGTGGTTTGGGATCGGCAAGACCTGGATCGGCTTTATGCCCGGCTCGAAGACGAATACGAGCTGAAAGAACGCGCCGAGGCCCTATCCCGCAAGCTCGAAGTCATCGCCGACACCGCCGAAATTCTCACCGACACGATCGACACCAGGCGGTCGCTGCGCCTGGAGGTGATTATCGTGATTTTGATTGCCGTCGAATTGGCGATCGCTGGCTTTCAAGTTATCTATTCAATCGGTTAGCGCGATCGCAATCGCGAAGGTTATAATTTCGTGAATCACCGCTCGTTTCGGAGGTTGAAAATGAATTATTTCGATCCAACGCTTGTGCGTCTGATCATCAACCTCTTTGGCGCCGTCTCAGCCCTCATCGCTGCGGGATTGTGGTTTCGTTCGACGACGGTCAGAATGCCGGACCGGCTCGACGCTATAGCCGAAGAATTGCAGCGCGTCGGACGATGGAACGCCTGGGCCGCCGGAGCGACATGCATCTCCGCGGCGACCCAGTGTTTGCATTTTCTGTTTGCGTCGGCGTAACGGGAAAATCACCGGCTGACAAACATGCCGGCGGACTTTCCCTGTCGCACCATTTCCTGGCAATAGGCATAGAGCGCGTCGTAAACGATCCATTCGGCGGCATTGACCGCGTGATCGTCTTTGTAGCCGAGATGGCGAAAGCCTTCGGCGATGGCTTCCAGGCCTGGTCCTTCGGGCTGCTGATACAGCGTGTTGTCGGTATCCGCGCCGTTGACGATCTTGCCGAGGAGAACGAGCGCGCGATTATCCGTCAGCCGGTATTTTTTCAGGATCGCTTCGAACGAGCATTCCTTGCCGTGATGGCCGAGTTCGACGTTCTCGACGTCATAGGGAATGGCCTCGCGGCGCTGGGCTTCTTCCATCACCTTGTCCGGCGGCACAAAGACGAACTCCGCATCCTTGTCGACGAAGTGCTTGATCAGCCACGGGCAGGCGACCCGATCGACTTTGACGCGTTCGCGCGTAATCCATTTCATGGGTTCCTCCAGGCGCCGTTGGCGGCGGCGCGATCTTCTGCCCCTCGATCTCGACAGACACAGGACGTGATATTTTCAATCCGGAATCCGCCACCGCTTCGTCCGCGGCGAAGTCTAAAGCAATATTCTGTGAAAACGGTGACCAGGCGAAACGCCGCCGAAACTCGAGATCGGGTGCGTTCTCGCTAAGGCGCGTAAATACGATGTCGAAGTGACCTCCCGAATTTACCGCGCATTCCGAGGCATCGACCGTCACCACCGCGGTCCAGTTGCGCTGCAGTTTGGGCGTCCTGATTGGCGAAAATTGAACTTCATTGAGCGTCAAAGCCGGGCGGCAGAGATTTTCTGCGATTCCGCCTTTGACCCCATTCAATTCAACCATTGCGACCAGAAGCACCGTCGTCCAGATCCGCATCGTACGCATTGTCGCCTCCGCAAAATCCCCGAACTGGCCGTTCAAGACTTGCTCAAGACTTGCTCAAGACTTGGCCGCCGCCGCCGCCATCTGCGCCCGTGGCGCGCGCCAAAAGCCGGCGCGGAACGCGATCGCGAGGCTTGCGCCATAGACCGCGAGACCGGCGGCGGCGACCGCAGCGAGACCATCAAGACCAGCGCCGGTAAGATGCACGACAACCCAGCCACCGGCCGAGACGACGGCGGCGCGGGCGGTGATGCCGATAAGCGGCCACAGCGGGCGGCCGGCGGCTTGGAACGAGGACGCTAACGTCAGTCCCAAGCCGAGGAAGACATAGGCGCTGCCGGTGATGGCGAGATAGCGCGCTGCCAGGACGTAAACGCCTGGTGCCGTTGTGAACAAGCTCGTCCAGACATCGGGCAGCGTAACGCCGAACAATCCGATGCATCCGGTGATGGCTGCTGCCAGCCCAGCCGCGATCCAGGCGATGCGTTCGGCGCGCGCGAAATTGCCCGCGCCGATATTTGTGCCGACCATCGCCAGCGCGCCGGCGCCCAAACCGAACGCCAAGGGATAGAGCAGATATTCAAGACGCACGGCGACGCCGAAGCCTGCCAGTTGCACCGCGCCCAAAGCGCCGACGAAACCCGTGAGCGTGGCAAGCGCCAGATTGTTGAGAATGGGCTGGAGCGACATCGGCGCACCGACGCGCAGAATCTCGATGAACAGCCCTCGGTCGAGGCGCATGCCGCGCAGCGTGAGCCGAATCGCAGTGCGGCCCGAGGCGATGTACCAAAGCAGGATTGCACTTGACGCTGCAAACGAAGTCACCGTGGCGATGCCGGCGCCGGCGATGCCGAGCGGCGGCAGCGGCCCGATGCCGAACATCAAGAGCGGCACCAGCGCGATGTGCAGGCCCTCGGCGGCGATGTAGACCAACGCTAATACGGCGGCTTGCCCAGCGCCGCGCACAACGCTGGTGAGCGTGCTGAGCAGCCAATAGGCGAGGGCGCCGGCGAAGATCGCATTCGAATATTCAAGCGCGGCCGCGCGTGTATCATCGCTGCCGCCCATCATTCCGTAAACCGCCGGCCCGCCTAACAGCAGAACCGAGGCGAAGATGGCGGCCATCGCCGCGGCGATGATGACGCCATGAACGACCAGCGCCGAAGCATCGGAATGGCGGCCAGCGCCGATGGCGCGCGCGATCGCCGACGCGATCGCTCCGCCCATGCTGGAATTGGCCATCTGCTGCATCAGCATGATGAGCGGAAAGACCAGCGACAGCCCGGCCAACGCTTCTGGTCCGATGCGGCCGACGAAATGCGCGTCGACCGTCGCGGTCACCGCGATGAGCACGACATTGACGACGACGTTCGGCGCGGCAAGGCGCAGAAGCGTTGCGACGATCGGTCCTTCGAGCAGAAGACGGGTACGGGCAGCAGCCGCCGGTTTGATTGCGGTGGGTGTTCTTGCGACCTGAACGAATGAGGCGCTTGCGTTCGTCATGGCGCTCCTGCCCCTTCACAGGGTGGAGCAGCGCTTGGACGACGCGTCTTTGAACAAGCCGGGCGGCTGCGGGGAGCCCGACGGATGCTGATTTACGCGCGATGCCGGCGCGCGGCAAAGCATCATTTCTCCGGCCAGCCAGAGATTTTCTCATGGTGTGCGAGCAACTAGATCAGCTGTCAGCTTGTGAAAGACATGCCAACCGAGTACCTTGATTGAGATTTTCTAATGAATTCGAGCGCTTGATCTCGGCCATGCCGCGGCGCCTGCCACAGCTTAACGCACTCAAAGCCTTCGAGGCTGCGGCCCGGCATGTCAGCTTCACCCGCGCCGCCGAGGAGCTCTGCGTCACCCAAGGCGCGGTGAGTCATCAGGTCAAGGCGCTGGAGGCCGAGCTCGGCATCAAGCTCTTCAACCGCGAGCGGCAGCGGCTGATCATCACCGGCGCCGGCCGCGACTACCTTTCCGTCGTGCGCGATGCGCTCGATCGCATTGCCATGGGAACCGAGCGCCTGGTGCAGCGGCAGAGTTCGGGTATGCTGACCGTGAGCACCTCGCCCGATTTTGCCGCCAAATGGCTGGTGCACCGGCTCGGCCGCTTTGCCGAGGCGCATCCCGCGATTGACCTGCGGGTTTCCGCGACCATGCATCACGTCGATTTTGCGCGTGAGGATGTCGATCTCGCCGTCCGCCATGGCGACGGTGACTGGCCGGGATTGCGCGTGGCGCGCCTTTGCAGCGAACAGCTGTTCGCGGTGTGCAGCCCCGCGCTCGGCGCCAGATTGAAGCGGCCGAAAGACATGCTCAAGCTGCCTCTCCTGCACCTTGATGATCGTGGCCCCTGGACCGCCTGGTTCGAGGCGGCGGGACTCGCCGACAGCGTTGCGCTGCACGGGGTGGTGCTCAATCGCGCCAGCATGCTGATCGATGCCGCCATCGACGGCCAAGGCATCGCGCTCGCTCGCACCACGCTCGCGGCATGGGATCTCATCCACAAGCGCCTGGTTCGGCCGTTCCCGGTCGCATTACCGTTGGCGAAGTCTTATTGGATCGTTTGCCCCAAGGCGACCGCGGACCTGCCCAAGCTGGTCGCGTTCCGCGACTGGTTATTGGCGCAGGCGCGCGACGACGCCCGCCAGTTGCGGAATCAAAATCGCTAGGGTCAGCGCGCCTCGCGCTGCAGAATCTCGATATGCCGCGCCACCGATTTTTGCGTCACGTTCGCGCCGTCGGCGGCAATGACGCGATCCCAGAAGGCGCCGTAGATCGCATCGTAGCGCCAGCCTTCAAGCCGTTTGGCAATGGCGCGCACCGCCTTTTCGCCCAGCGGTATGTAATTGGGATAGCTCCACATGAAGCTCACAAACTTCCGATCCAACGTCACCTGCAAGAGATCGCCGGAAAGCAGAGCGCCCTTGCCGTCGGCGCCGTCCGCCCAGTGCAGCACTGTGCCGCCCTCAAAATGACCGCCGACGCGAATGAGCGTGACGCCCGGGAGGATTTCGCGTGTCGGTTCCGTCCATAATTGCAGGCGTGGCGCGGAGCGCATGATCCAGCGCCGGTCGGCCGCGTGCAGATAAACTGGAATGCCGCCGAAGGCTGCGCTCCACTCAACCATGGTCGTGTAGTAGTGCGGATGAGAAATCGCTATCGCTTTGACCCCGCCAAGCGCGTTGACGATGTCGACGATCGCGTCGTCGATCAGGCTGATGCAGTCCCACAGCACGTTGCCGTGCTGCGTGCGAACGAGCAAGGCGCGCTGGCCAATTCCAAACGATGGCGATGTGCCAATGCCCAACAGCTCGCCCTCGCGGCGAAACGTCGCCATGTACGACTTGCGCAACTGCGCCAAGCTCGTCCATTGTTGGCCGGTCGGCAGCACAAATTGCCGTTCTTCATCGCAGATTGAACAGTGCGCGGCCGGCTCATCGGACGGCTCGTATTGCGTTCCACAGGTCGGGCAGATCCAGGCTTGTTTCACGGCCCACCTTTTGCCGCGCAATCAAGCGCGCGACAAGGGCCGGCGCATACCCGCTCGGCCCAAGGACCCGTCCAAACGCGCACTGTGACGCAGGGCACGGCGGCACGTTCAATGGCACGATATCAGTTAGGCTCGCCGGTCAAAGCTTCAATGGGGTCTGTGTCATGAAGAGCGACGTAACCGGTCAAACCGAAACCGATATCCTCACCCTCGACGTTTCCGACGATGCGCTGGAGCGCGCC